>NZ_JAGWCT010000012.1:0-67970 GCF_020657815.1 Clostridioides sp. ZZV15-6597
TCTTATAAGAACTATATATATTTTGTCCTATTAATAATATACCTAATATTATTGCTAAATGTAGATATTTATTTTTTTTAATACTTTTTTTCTTATTAGAAGTTAAATTTTTCTGTTTTTCAGTTCTATTATCTTTCTTAACTACATCTTTAGTTTCATCAAATTTAGAGTGTTTAATATTTCTATGTAAAAATTCACTCTCATCAATATCTACATCTGCATTACTTTTGATTTGTTTATTATATGTATCTAATATATTATTCTCTTGGTTTAATAAATGATTTTCTTTATCAATCCTTTTTAACACTTCTAAACATTCATCAAATTTTATGTACTCTTCTTCTTTATCATAAATCAAAGCAAGCAACTCATAAGGCTCTATTAAATCGCTGTATTGTTCAGTTATAAATTTAAAACCTTGTATAGCTTCTTTGTACATTCCTTTGTTTATGAATCTTATAAGCTGATTATATTTTTCAAAGAAAATTAAAAACTCCTCAGATGTAAGCATATTTATATACTTTTCACACAGAGCAGTTTTTTCACAAATGGAACTCTTATAGAAACTTTCTACAGCCTCATCAAAATTACATTTTAGTAGGTTTATAAGACCTATAAGATTTAAAATATCTACATCATTTGGGCTTAAATCTCTTGCTTCTTTTAAAAATTTTAATCCACTTGATATACAATTATTATTTATATTATCAATAGATTCATTATATAGAGCACATGAGTCTTTTTTATTGAGTTTTAATATATCTTTCTTTACATCATTTAAGTTTAAAATAAATACCACCTCATGCCATAAGTATTAATTGATTTTGTTTCTAAACAAGAGATTTTACCATGTCCTCTTCACTTACTATACTTGTTACTTTTACACCAAAGTTTAGGTCTACCACTACCACTTTTCCATAAGCCAGTACTTTATTGTCTATTAGTATTTCTACATCTTGGTCTGCTAAAGTATCAAGTTCAATAAGAGAACCTTTATTTAAATTTAAAATATCTCTCAAACTCATCTTAGTTCTTCCTATAACTACAGATAACTCTAACTTAAGGTCAAGTATTCTCTCTATATTATTTCTATTAGTTTCAGAAATTTCTAAAGCTAATTCATCATCTCCACCAATTTCTTTTTCACTTTTATCATTCAATAACATTTTTGCTTCTTCATCTGAAATAAGATTACTATTATCCATGACTACACCTCTTTTTTGACAGCATCATTTATTTTAACACCCTTTTTACTTGATATAAATCCTGGTGTTGCTGTGTATGATTTTGAATTTTCTACATATACATCTATATAATCATTTATCTTTTTATTTGTTACTATTACATCTCCAACTTCTAGTTTAAGTAAATCCTCAACATTAATTGATACTTTACCTATCTCTGCAATAACTGATAATTCTATATTAGATACACTATCATAGATTTTCTTAGTGAATTCTTCTGAATTATCTCCTGCATCCATATCTAAAAATTCTACTACAGAAATATTTTCCAACATGGCCTCTAAACCATTGTATGGGAAACAAAGTGAAACCGTACCAATATACTCATTATCATTTAGCACTTTTAAATCTACAACACATACAGGTGCAGTTGGTGAACACAATTGTGGTAAATTAATATGTGTGTGTGTATCTAATACTTGTATGTTTTCAAAGCCTTCAAATAAATGCATATTTCTTACTAAATCCTCCATAAGATGTAAAAGCACTTTCTTATCAAGTTCTGTAAGTTCTCTTTTAGTATCTATTATAACTCCATTTCCTCCAGATGTTATATCAATCCACATATCAGCTACACTTCTATCTATTCTAAAAGAAAAGTTTTTCATAATAGGTTCCATCGAATTTTGTACTACTAAACATGAAGATGTTACCCTATCTAAAAAAGTTTGATAATTTACTTGGTCTATATTCTCAACCACCATACTAGAATTACACTTAAGTTCATAAACTATATAGTTTTTATATTTTTTACAGAATTCAGCTAATAAAAAATTTAAACAAGTTAAATTTTCTCTTGAATAACTCTGAGGTTTGCCGAAATCATAATCTTTCATATCATACATGAATATTCCTCACCTTACATAATTATTTAGCTCTTAAATTATTAGCTATTTGCCACATTTCATCTGCTGTCTTTATGCCTTTTGAATTCATTTGAAATGCTCTTTGAGTAGCTATCAAGTCAACAAATTCGTCTTGTAAAGAAACATTTGACCTTTCTCTGTAGCCCTGAACTATATCCACCTTTCCAACTTGTTTGACTTGTCCTGCATCAGTTGCAACAAATAGGCTATCTCCTTCAGATATAAAATTTTGAGTTCCTATAGGTTCATATAAGTTTATCTTTCCTATTTTCTTATTATCTACAGATAAATCTCCATTTCTTGAAACTGTTAAGTTTGTATTATTTATATTTGTATTATTATAGTTATAACCTGCATCAAATTGAACATCTAATATATTTCCATTATCATCTACAATCTTACCTAAAGCATCTACATTAAATCCACCATTTCTTGTATATGCATATGTACCACCATTTCTTATTACTCTAAAAAATCCTTCTCCATCTATTGCCAAGTCGCTTTTACTATTTGTTGGAGCTAATGCTCCTTGTTCATAATTTCTCATAGGAGCTGAGACTTTAGAACCAGTTCCAGTTGATATATCTTTACCATTTGTGGGATATGATGGTCTATTTAATACTTCATCTACTAAATCAGAATATTCTATATTTAGCTTTTTATATCCTGTGGAATCATTATTTGCTATGTTATTAGATATTATATCTAGTTTACTTTGATTTGCTGATAAAGCTGTTTTACTAGTATAAAACATTGTGTACATAAAAATTCACCTCCTATTATTTATCTTACTGAACCAATCTCGCTTGCTATTTTTGCTAATTTAGAATCCATAGCTTGAATTATCTTTTGATTTGCTTCATATTCTCTTGAAATTGTCATCATATTGTTGATTTCAGATACCATATCCACATTAGATGACTCTATAGCATTTTGTATTGTATATGCATTATTTGCTTTTATAGCTCCTTCTCCAGAATACAGGTTATCGCCTTCTTTTTTTAGCTTATTATAGTCATTAAAATCTACCATATTAAATTTGTACATAGCATTTCCGTCCAGTGATATTGTATTATCCTTTGCTACTTCAAACTTTTTATTTCCTACATTTATATGACCCACAGCACCAGTTACAGTATTTGTTCCAAGAACATAGTATCCTTCACTAGTTATAAGGTCTCCTTGATTATCTGTCCTAAAATTCCCATTTCTAGTATAAAACTGATTCCCAGCTGCATCACTAACCAAAAAGAACCCCTTACCTTGAATAGCTACATCCATTTTATTATCAGTCTGTTTTATAGGACCTTGGTTAAAATCTGTAATAGTTTCATCCATAGAAACACCTGGACTTATTTTTCCTATCTCTTGCTTTTGTTTAGTTCCATTTGCATAATTATTGTAACCTTCTAATTTCAATTCATCAAAACTTTTGGTTAAAAGCTGTTTACTTTTATAGCCATTAGTATCCATGTTGGCTAGGTTATTGACAACAACATTTTGCTTTTGTTGATTTGTTATCATAGCAGAAACTGCTGTATATAATCCTCTTATCACATTATGACCTCCTTTTTTGTAAATTGTTCAACAAGACTATTTATTCTAAAACTTTCATCTCACTTGCATATTTCATACCTAGTGCTCTGGCCTTTTTTTCTATCTCTGCTTTACTCATATCATTATTACTAAAAAGCATTATACATAAAGTTGATATTAATATACCAATCCCTATTCCTAAAAATACTTTTTTATCAAATAATAACATTCTTATATTTTGTAACAACTCCTTATTAATGACAGTTCACCCTTTCCAATATCTAGCATCTTGCATATTTCCACATCATCATAACCAGAATTTATAAGATGTTTCACTTTAAGAGATAGCTCATTTTCTTGTTTTATTTCCTGTTTTGATTCTATAAATATATCTTCTTTTTTTTCTTCATTGGTTTTCATTAAGCTATAATTTTCATAAATTTTTATATGATTATTACTTCTTATTTCAGCAAGTACTTTATCTAAAAAAAATCTTCTTTTTTCTGCAACTATCAATCTATCATTTGCCTCATATTCCTGTTCAAATATTTTATCAAAGTACCTGTTATCTTTATTTTTTGATTCATTATGTAAATTTGCAATTATAGTTACTATTATCAAAATAGACACTACTATTAATATAATTTGTATCATCACATCAATCACCATCTATATAGAATATTTAAGTTCTTTTATTTTGTTTCTTAGGTTTCTTATTGATTTTCTGTGGAGTTGTGAAACTCTTGATTCTGAAACACCCAGCACTTTCCCTATTTCCTTTAGATTTAAATCTTCATAATAGTACAGTGAAAGTATCAATTTTTCCTTTTCCCTTAAATTACAAATTGCTTGAGATAAAATTTCTAGTTTTTCTTCTTCCTCTATTACATTTGCTGGAATATCTTCCTCTCTGTCACTTATTGTATCTTGTACAGTTTCATTTGTATCTTCAAAGATTACATGGTTTAATGACACAATATTTAGCATATCTATATTATTTTCAATATCATAAAGTTCCTTTTCTGAAATATTTAATTCATTTGCAATTTCATATGAAGTTGGCTCTCTTAATAACTCAGCCTGTAATTTTTCTACTACTCTATTATATTTATTTACTTTAGTTAAATTGTGCTTAGAGATTGGACTTTGATTTCTAATTTCATCTAATATAGCTGATTTTATTTTTATATAAGAGTAACTAGAAAATTTTGCTCCTTTTTCAACATCAAATTTATTTATTGCATCAATCAATCCAATAACTCCACTATTTACTAAATCTTGATATTCAAAGCCTTTCCCAGGTATAAAAAATTTTCTTGCTATACTCTTTACAAGAGGCATATTCTCTTTTATTAATTCTTCTCTATTCATTAACTACGCCTCCTTAGCTTTTAAATATACTAAACATTTTTCTTAGTAGACCCTTATTCTCATCAATATCTTCTCTTGACTGACTTACCATTCTCTTTGCTATAGATATAATACACTTTGAAGCGCTACTTGTAGGATATTCCAGAATAAATGGTATCTGCTTTTTTACACATATTCCTACTTTTTTATCATCTATTATATATCCATATAGCTCTAAATTAAGATTTAAAAATTTGTCTACAACCATCTTTATTCTGTTGTATGTAGATTTTGCCTCTTCTAAATTTATTACTCTGTTGATTATTATGTTTGCACTTCTCTTTATACCGAAATTACTTATAGCCTTTAGTAAGCTATATGCATCAGTCAATGATGTTGGCTCTGGAGTTGTTATTAAGAAAAATTCAGTACTACAATATATAAATGACAATAGACTTTTACTCATACCAGCTCCTGTATCAATTATTATAAAATCGACATCATGAATCTGTTCTATGCTATGTATAAACTTATTTCTTTGAGCTTCTGTAAAATCTTCTATATGATTAAGTGCAGAACCTCCAGAAATTATATTCACACCATATTTAGTTTGTGAAATTATATCTTCTATATTTTTTTCTCCATTAATTACATCAATTATCGTACCTTTTACATTTACACCCATTATTATATCTATATTTGACATTCCTATATCTGCATCTAATATAAGAACTTTTTTATTAAGCCTAGTCAAGCAGATAGACAAATTTGTAGCAAGATTACTCTTTCCAACACCACCTTTCCCAGAAGCTATTGTAATTATCTTAGGTGCATTCCCATTATCTACTATAAATTCATCAAGTCCTTTTTTTTCTATTGCCATCTTTCTCAAGATTTGAGCTTGGTCAATCATATACTTTCAACTCCTAATAGTAATCTTATAATCTTATCTTCATTAGGTTTTATAATATCATCAGGAACATTTTGCCCTATTGTAATATATGATATTGGTTTTTGTGCATAATTCACTATGTTAAAGATGGAACCATATGTGATTGTTTCATCTAGCTTTGTAATTATTAAACTTTTAAAGTTCACATTTTTATATGAATCTATAATTGCTTTTGTATCATTTTCTCTTGTTGTGCAATTCAAAACTAAGTGTATATTATCAGTTTCAGCTTTATCTATGAGATTTTTGATTTCTAGTATTTGCATAGAATTTTTATATCCTCTACCTGTGGTATCTATTAATACAACATCACAATCTTTCATCTCATCAAGTGCCAACTCCATCTCATCAGGGCTTATTACTCCTTTAAAAGGAATATTCATTATGTCAGTATATATCTTTAACTGCTCTACAGCGCCAATTCTATAGGTATCTATAGTTATTACACCTACTTTTTTATTTTCCTCAAATACTAATTTTGCAGCTAACTTTGCTATTGTAGTTGTCTTACCTACTCCTGGTGGTCCAACTAGAGCGATTTTCCCATTTATCGTTGGATTTTCTATTTTAATCTTTTTCTTTAGACTTTCCACTAAATTTTTACTTGTATCAATTCCATTGAACTTCATTTCTTGTAAGTCAGTTCTTATGGACTCTACAATTTCTTCATTTAACTCTAGATTTAGTAGGTTCTTACATATTTTATCTATATCATTGTCATTCTTATTATCAAACCCCATATTACTTATAATTGACTTTAATTGTTCTACCTCTCGTTTCAAGTCATTTTGTTCTACATTATCTCTCTTTTCCCATCCGACAGTTAATTCGATATCTCTCTTAGAAAAAATACCTCGTATTCCAGATTTTCTTACCTCTTTTTTATCTATTAATGTAATATTATCACCCAATTCCATTTTGGCTAGATTCATAGCATCCTGAATTGTATCAGCTGTATACTTTTTCGTCATCATATATGCTCACCACACCTTCTGCTTTGATTTTAACATCATTAGGTATTTCATTTAATGATAGTACCGTCAAATTAGGATATACAATCTCAACTAGTTTTCTAAATGGTGCTCTTATCTTTGGTGATACTACTATTACTGGTATATTATGATTGAAATATACATTACCTATTACATCTTGTATACTCTCAAATATTTTGTTTGTATTTTCTGGGTCAACGGCTGGATAAGTTCCATTTACAGACCTTTGTAAATTATTGGATACTAATTCCTCAGTTTCTGGAGATAATGTAGCCACTACAATTGACTTATCTTCATCCACCAAATTCGTACAAATACTTCTAGCTAAAGCTATTCTCACATATTCAGTAAGAAGCTCTATGTCTTTTGTATTTCGAGACTGGTCTGCAAGTGTTTCAAGTATTGTAACCCTATCCTTTATATTTACTTTTTCTCTCAACAGATTTTTAAGTACTTTTTGAACCTCACCAAGTGTCATTAAATCTGGTATCAATTCATCAACTACAGCACTATAATTTTCTCTTGCTGCATCTATAATAGTCTTAACTTCTTGTCTTCCCAGCAATTCATGTGCATTGGATTTTATTATATCTAGTAAATGGGTTATAAGTATTGTGGATGAATCTACAACTGTATAACCTTTTAACTCTGCATCTTCTACCTTATCACTTTCTATCCAAAGTGCCTCTATTCCAAAAGTAGGCTCAATTGTCTTTATTCCAAATATATTAAAACCTTGATTCATAGGGTCCATACATAAAACCATATTAGGCATTATCTCATATCCACCAACTACATTACCTTTTATCTTTATATTGTATTGGTTCGGATTTAATTGTAAATTATCTCTTATTCTTATAGGTTGTACAACGATACCCATGTCTATGGCACATTGTCTTCTTATTGATGCTATTCTCTGAAGTAAATCTCCTCCTGCTGATTCATCAGCTAGAGATATTAAGCCATATCCAATTTCTACTTCTATAGCTTCTACATTTATTAAGTTTGTTACATCTTCTACTTCGTTTTTGTCTGGATTTACCATATCAGGTTTTTCAAAATCTAAATCTTCTAAGGTATCCTTCTTTTCTCTTCCTAAGAAGTAACCTGCTGCTATTGCACCTATTCCCAGTGAAAAAAACGCTGGTTTAGGTAATCCAGGCATCATACCAAGTACAATTAAAACACATCCAGTCATCATTATTGCTTTTGGTATTGCTGTTAATTGCTTACCTACTAAGTCACCAAAGTTTTCATCAGTCGAAGCTCTTGTTACGATTATACCAGCTGATGTAGATATTAGTAGAGCTGGTATCTGGCTTACAAGTCCATCACCTATAGTAAGTCTTACATAAGTCTGAGCTGCACCCATAAGAGTCATGTTTAGCATTACAGCTCCTATTACAATTCCTCCTATTATGTTTATTGCTGTTACTATAAGACCTGCTATAGCATCTCCTTTTACAAACTTATTTGCACCATCCATAGATCCATAAAAATCAGCTTCTTGTTGGAGTTCTTTTCTTCTTTTTCTAGCGGTTTTGTCATCTATAACTCCTGCATTTAAATCTGCATCTATACTCATCTGCTTCCCTGGCATGGCATCTAACGTAAATCTAGCTGTTACTTCAGATACTCTTCCAGAACCATTAGTTATAACGACAAATTGAACAATTAATATAATTAGGAATATAATTATACCTACTACGTAATTTCCACCTACAACAAAACTTCCAAATGCCTCTATAACTTCACCTGCATATCCTTGAGTTAAAATCAATCTAGTTGATGAAAGATTTAATCCCAATCTAAATAGTGTTGTAACAAGTAACACTGTTGGAAATATAGATAAATCAAGTACATTTGTTGTAAATAATGTCATTAATAAAATTAGCACAGATAAACTTATGTTAATTGCCAGTAAAATATCTAATATAAATGTAGGTAATGGCACTATCATCATAAGAACAATTCCTACGACACCAAAAGCCACTATTACGTCCATATGTTCCTTTAGATTAAACTTATTCATTACTTATCCTACCTTTTTGGGACTTTGTATCTATTTTTGATTTTATATACTGCTACTAATATCTCTGCAAAAGCTTGATACATGTCCTCTGGAATTTCTTGGTCTATTTCTACTTGCTTATATAACAACCTAGCGATAGGTTTATTTTCTATTATTGGGATATCATTTCCCTTTGCGATTTCCCTTATTTTAAAAGCTAAATAATCTGCACCTTTTGCCACTACTACTGGAGCTTGGTCCTTTCCTTTTTCATATCTCACTGCTATAGATAAGTGAGTTGGATTGGTTACTATTACAGTAGCGCTTGGTACTGCTTGCATAGTCCTTTGAGATGAGATTTGTCTTTGTTTTTGTTTTATTTTAGCTTTTATTTCTGGGTCCCCTTCTGAGTTTTTATATTCATCTTTAATTTCTTGTTTTGTCATTCTAAGTTGCTTTTTATGACTATATCTTTGATAAAAATAGTCTGCAGCTGCTATAACTATCATAGCTATGCAAATTTTACTTAATATAGAATATACTAAGTCTTTAATTGTATACATTAAAGTTGGAAGATATATATTACCTAGCTTTAAGATATCTAAATAATTATCTTGAAAGAATTTATATCCTATGTATGCTAAGACAGATATAATCGCTACATCCTTTATTAAAGTTGATAAACTTCTCATGGAAAACATATTTTTGAATCCACTAACTGGATTTAATTTTGATAGATTTGGTTTCAAAGTTTCCCCAGTAAACAATATTCCCACTTGAAACAGGTTAGCTACTATACCTAAAACCAAGAATGGAATAGCTATTGGCAAAAATATCTTAAAAAAATCCATTAATCCCACTATAACTAAGTTTTCTAGATTTGAATAATTTATGTCCATATAAAAATTCACACTTAAAAAATGATTAAGTGAAGATTTAAGTGTATCCACTACATATGAAAATAATGTAGGGACTAATAAAGTGAATGCAAATAGAGTCATTGCAACGGGTAATTCTCTACTTTTTGCTATATTACCTTTTTTTCTTTGTTCTCCCTTTTTCTTTGGAGTGGCTTCTTCTGTTTTATCTGCTGAACCCATAAAAAACATGGGGGCTAGTGCAAAAGTTCCCTCATACATCTTTGGTATCTGACTCAATAAGTGACTTATTTGGTTGACAATTAAAGGTATTGATATGATAAATAGTGCTATACCAACCAATATTTTTAATGGCATACCAACTATCATTACGTTTAGTTGAGGTACACTTCTTGATATAAGACCTAATATAAAATCTGCCATAAGCAGACAAAGTACAATAGGTATTGCTATTTTGAATCCAGTTATAAAGCACTGCACAAATATGTTTATTATATAATCTATATTATTATCTACAAATGATTTTCCTATTGGAATTAACTCAAAACTATACCTTATACCTCGAATTAAAACATGATGCCCATCCATGCTAAAAAATATCATTATTGCTGTCCAGTTCATAAGATTATCAATTAAAGTTGTTTGAGCCATTGAATTTGGGTCAAACATATTAATCATTGATAATCCCATCTGTTGGTCCATCATAGAACCTGCCATTCTGATACTATAAAAACATAGATTAGTTATATATCCGAGAATAATCCCTGTTATCGTCTCATTTATACCATATAACGTAAACATTACAATATTATCTACATTTGTTGCATATTCAATTTGCATAGTACTTGAAATCAATATTGATATAATGATTGCAAAAAGTGACTTAAATAAAGCAGGTGTACCAGCTGGAAATAGTATTCTCAATGTTCCGAAGAAGGCTACTATTCTAATAAATACAAAAATCATATGCACCCTACCTACTTAGTTATAAGAGATATCATATTGAATATCTCAGAAGTAAAATTAATAAGAGTATGTAACATCCAGCTTCCACCAATAGCTACTACTAAAAGAATTGCTATTAGTTTTGGTACAAAAGTCAATGTTTGCTCCTGGATTTGAGTTGTAGCTTGAAACACACTTATTAAAAGTCCAACTACAAGAGAAACAATTAGTACTGGAGCTGCAATCATAGCTCCTGTAAACATGCCATTTTTAAGAACACTCATTATCATAAATTCACTCATACTATTTTTCTCCTATCCAAATCCCAATATCAATGTTTTTACTATCAAGTTCCATCCATCTACCATTACAAATAATAACAACTTAAATGGTAATGATATCATGACTGGAGGCAACATAAACATTCCCATAGACATCAAAACACTTGCCACAACAAGGTCTATTATCAAAAATGGTATGTATATTAAAAAACCTATTTGAAAAGCAGTTTTTAACTCACTTATCGCAAAAGCTGGAACTACAACAGATAAGGGTATATTTTCACGAGTTAATTTTTTTTCTTTTAACCCTGCCTGTTCTACAAATAAATCTAAGTCAGTTTGTCTAGTTTGCTTTAATAAAAACTCTTTAATAGGTACTTCTGCTTCCTTCATAGCTTTTTCCATAGTGATTTCTTCTTTAATATATGGTTGTAATGCCTTTTCGTTTATTTCATTTAATACTGGTCTCATTATAAATATTGTCAATACTATTGCAAGCCCTACCAAAACTTGACTTGGAATTGCTTGTTGTGCTCCTAATGCTGATTTCAAAAATGATAAACTTATGACTATTCTAACAAAGCTTGTCATCATGAACATTACAAATGGTAAAAACATTAATGCAGTTAGAAATAAAAACAATTGCATTGAACTTGTATATGGTACGTCAGCCAAAGGTAATTTTGATAATAGTTCCATTTACTTATCTTCCTTTTTTGTAAATTTTCCAATATATCTACTGAAATCATATTTTGCTTTGATTTTTTCCATTTTAAAGTCTTGGATTTTAAAATTTCTTTCTTTAATGTCCTCTTCTATTTTTGATATTTCTTCTTTGGTCAAATCTTTTATCTTATTCATACTAGCTGAAGAAGATGCAATAATACATCCTTCTTCACCTATTTTTAAAATTATTATGCTATTGTTTTTATTTATACTTACAATGTCTAGTATTTTTACATATTTATCATTGTATTTTTTTAATAAAGTTCCCTGGCTAATTTTTAAAGATAAGACTATCAATATTAAAATTATTGGAATACATATTAATATCTTTAATAAATAAAGTATCATGTCTTACCATCCTTTTATTGTACTACTATATTTGTGAAATATATGTTTTGTATTACATTTCCACCTAAATTTGTATTTAAAGTATTTTTTATTTCATCTTTTATATTATCTAAATTCTCAGCAACAAAATCATCTGCTCTTTTTGCCATTAGGCAATTTATGATATTATCTCTAATTAGAGGTGTATTCTTTTCTATATCTTTATATGAAGCATCATAAGAAACAGTTATTGATACCTTTAAATATCTTACACCTTCATCAGCTAGCTTCAATACCATTTCTTCTAAATCAAGATTTTCTGTTTTTATTTCATCTTTACCTTTTCCTGTTGGAATAAACAAACCTATAATCTTATCAATTTGTCCACTTCCACCTTTACCTAATATAAAAAACCCTGCTCCTGCTGAGAAAACAATCAGTATCAAAATAATTAGAATAATTTTTTTATTTTTGAACAAAACTCTTCCTCCTAGTCGATAGTTATAAGTATATTAACTCTTCTATTTTCAGCTCTTCCCTTTGCTGTATCATTTGAAACCAAAGGTTGATACTCTCCACATCCTGTTGCTGAAAATAGTTTAGGGTCCATGCCCTTTTCTTCTACAAAGTATCTTACAACACTTACTGCTCTACTAGAAGATAAATCCCAATTGGACTCATGTGTACTTGATTTTACAGGTACATTATCAGTATGACCTTCTATAACTATCTTATTTTTCATCATTTTTATCATGTCATATACTTTATTTAGAGTAGCTTTACTATCAACTTTTAACTCCGAAATCCCAGAGTCAAATAAGATTGAGTCATCTAACTCTAATAAAATCCCTCTACTATCATCCTTAACTGTTACACTATTTTGTAAGTTAGAATTATTAACCTTATCTTTTAAATCTTGTTCTAAATCTGACTTATCATTTTTATCCACTAAAACACTATCTATTGGAGACTTCGCACTTGTACTTGAACCTGTGTTAAACATACTTACTCCAGAAAACTGACCTTTTAATGCATTCGATATATTTTTAAATTTTTCCATGTCTACAACTGATGTTGCATATAGCAATACGAAAAAAGTAAGAATTAGAGTTATTGTGTCTGCATAAGTGGCCAACCATGCATCTGGATTTATCTCATCTTTTTTTTTATTTTTTTTACGCGCCATTACTAATTACTCTTTCTGTATTTTTATTAGATTTCAAGAACTCTAGTCTTTCACTTCTTGAAAGATATGTTGCTAATCGTTCTTCAACTACTATACTGCTTTCGCCAGATTGTATACTTATTATACCTTCCAGCATCATTTCTTTTATGTAAACTTCTTTTTCCGTTTTTTCATCTATGTTATATGCAATTGGATTTAAAGCAATATTTGCAAGTAGAGAACCATAAAATGTTGTGATTAATGCTTTTCCCATACCAGAAGCAATCAAATCTGGTGATGTAAGGTCAGATAACATTTGTATAAGACCTATTAGAGTCCCCAACATTCCAAATGCAGGTGCAAATGTTCCCCAAGTTTTAAATATCTTTGAGTATCTGTTATTTGTATCTTCAACAGAATCTATCTCTAATTCTAATATAGACCTTATTTCATTGACTTCCAGACCATCAATACATAGCTCTAATCCTTTTTTCATAAATGGGTCTTGTATTTTCATTACATCACTTTCTATTGATAAAAGACCTTCTCTTCTCGCTTTTTTTGAAAGTGTTTTAAATTGATTTAATAAGTCTAATCTTGATATACTCGTTGTTTTAAATGAGTATTGTAGTGCATTTTTTATAAGTTTCATGTCATCAATAGTAAATGTAATCATCAATGCTCCAAATGACCCAAATACTGTTATTAATATAGATGCAAAATCAAAAAAACTTTTTAATCCTGAACTACTTCCTTTTACTGCTCCAAATAAAACTAATACTGTAGATAATATTAGTCCAATGAATGTCAGTGAATCTGTTTTTTTCATTACTTTTCGCTCCTAATATAACCTACATTTATTTTCCTTTTATATTTTATTACTTTATCTACTATCTCGTCTACAGACTCTTTTACAAGATTTTTTTCTCCTGTTGTGAGTAATATTCTACTTTCTGGCACTGAGTCAATTCTTACTATAAGGTCTGAGTTTAATATGTAGCTTCTTCCGTTTAAATCCGTTACTCTTATCATACTATGTACCTACTATCTCTTAAGACTTATTATTTCTTGAAGTATCTCATCTGATGTAGATATTATTTTACTGTTTGCTTGGAAAGACCTACTTGCTATTATCATTTCTGTAAATTCTTCTGCTATATCTACATTGGAAGCTTCTATTGCTCCTTGTATTATTGTTCCTGTAGCTCCTGCTACTTGTGGGTCTCCTGAGTTTGCTGATGGCTTGTATAGGTTTCCTCCTTCTGCGTCTAGTCCTGCTGGATTTTGGAATGCATATGTTTGTACTTTTTGAATCTTACCATCATTAATATTTAAACCAGATGCATCTCCTACTTTTTTACCATCAGGTATAGGATATACAAACTGTGTTCTTTGACCATCACTTAATAAAAATTCTACAGTACCATCCTTTGATATATTGTACTCTAGTACATTTTGGACTGTTCCATCTTTAGGACTTACGCTTTGAAGTGGTATTACAATAGGTTCTTTTCCTTCTGCAGTAGCATTTTTAGTAAATTCACCAGTAGTAGCATCATACGTACCCTTATAAACCTCGCCTTGTAACATATACCCATCACCATTTACAAGTCTTCCACCTTTGATATTTTGCAAAGGTCCAGCTGCTGCTTTAAATCCTGTATCTAAGTTAAAAGAACCATCTCTTGTATACATAACTGTACCTTGTCTCACTACTGGAAGATACCCATCGCCATCTATCATCAAATCTGATGGTCTATTAGTTGGCTGTACATTTCCTTGTGTCATATCTTTATTTATACTTGATATCTTACTACCTACACCTACTTGTCCTAAGTTTGTTCCCCCTAACGCAGCTGTTGGAGCACTTGCATATAGTACAGTTTGATAAAATGAATCTGTTATTCTAGCTGAACTTTTCTTAAAAGCAGTAGTCCCAGCATTTGCTACATTGTTACCTATTACATCTAGTTTTGTTTGATTTGCTTTCATTCCACTTACACCTGAATACATTGCTTTTATCATGAATTTACCTCTTTTCTAATTTAATATTATTCTTGTTCTGGAGATTCTTGCTCTGGAGGGTTATTTTCTTCTCCTGAAGTTGTATCTACTTCTCCTATTTTAAGTAATTTTTCATATTTAACATCTACAGTTTTATCACTACCATCTACTTTCAGTTCTAAGTGTACCTCTCCATCTTTTATATATGTGGACTTTACTACACCTACAATGTTTTCATCTTCCTTCTCTTCTCCAGATACTTCTACTTCTTTACCAATTAATGACGTTGCCATACTCAAAGCAGAGTTTATTAGAGTAGAGTTACTTAAAGCTAAGAGTATATCTAGCTTGTCGTTCATAGCTGACATCTTTTCTAAAGTTGCAAACTGAGCTAATTGTGATACATACTCTGTTGGGTCTTGTGGATTCATTGGGTCTTGATTACCCATTTGTGCTACAAGTATTTTCATAAACAAGTCTTTATCAGCATCGTCACCCTGCCCTATAATTGGAGTTCCGTTGTCTGTTACTGTCTGATTTCCTTTACTTCTAACTTGTTTATTCGCAATATCATTAATATTTCTTTCAAGTTGGCTTAAGTTATTTGACCTATAGTTTCCTTGAGCCCCTGCTAAAGCTGTTGCCACTCCATACATACAGTATTACCCCCTTATTACGCTAATAAATCTACTCTTTCATCATCAATAAGATTTTCTTTAATATCATCTTCTATGACTATATTGTTACGCTTATTATTTGTATCCTGCTTATTCATATTTTCTTGGTTATTTTGTCTGTTCTGTTGTTCAAATGCTTTATCAAAAGTATCTGATGTACTTCTATTATCACTATGCATTTGCACTGATACATCTTTTATATTTACATTCGTAAGTTCAAGATGTTGCTTTAAATCTGTTATATTTTTATTTATAGAATCAAATACGTCTTTATTAAAAACAGTTACAACAGCTTTCATACTCTCATTATCTTTCAATAATTGTATGTTCATATCTCCCAATTCTTTTGGTCTTAATTTAATTGTTAACTCTTGTATATCATTTGTTTTCATATGTTTAATAGCCTTAATCGAATCATCCATGACGTTTGATTCTATATGTTTTAAATTAACATTATCGCTTTTAGTTTTGTTTATATCCATGCTTTTATTTATTACCTGACCCAAATTTCCGTTTTTATTTCCATTAACCCCTGCTAGTTTTTCCAAAATATCAGAACTATCATCTCTTTGCTTATTTGAGTTAAGATTGTCCATTCTATTACTATCAAAGTTGTATAAATCTATGCTTTTATTATCATCCTCTGTAGTTTTACTAATTACTTCAAAGTTTCCTTTAGCATTATTTTCTAAAAGTTCTCTTAACTTCATCATGTCTAAATTTTGCGCTTCATCAGATTTATTCACATTAGCTTTATTTAATTCTGCATTTTGGTTTGCAATCTTATTCAACATATTTTTATTAAGTTTAATTTCTTGTTTCAATTCATCTGATACATTTAGCTTTTCTATATCATTTAATATAGAATCTATATCTTTATCCTTTTTATCATTATTTTTTAAAATATTTAGTAATTGTTGTAAAATCTCATTAATCTTACTGCAATCTTTTTCATATGTACTTTTATCTTCTAAGTGATTACTTTTATCTTCATCTAAATGACACTCATTATCACTATCTTCTGGTTTATCTGAGCTAACATTTTGATTGCTTGTTTCTTTTCTATCTTTAACTGGTTTATTGTCTGTTGCCTTATACAAATTATCTTCAAATTTATTCTTTTTTACATCTTTATTCTTAGATGAACTTTTTTTATCCACAATATCTTTAATAACATTATAAGAATCTGCTTGTATCTTCATACAATAATATCCTCACTTCCTACTATTCTTATAGAACTTGTCTATTTCTCAAATAACTCATACTTGCAAACTCATCATTAGTTTTTTGTTCCTTTAAATTTTCTTCTCTATAATACTGTCCATACTTTTTCTCTTTTAGTTTTTCTAATGATTTTCTTTCTATCTGTTTGTCTATAAGCTGTTTTCTAGCTTTTTCAAGTTCATTTGTCGACTTATCCAGTTCCTCTGATAAATCCATTATAGAGTTATTTAGAGCCAACAAATAGTTAATAGTTATTTTTTGATTTTGAATACTATCGTTATCTTTACTTATAGAATATTTATTATAATTACTTTCTAAGTTTTCTAAATTATTCTCTATATCTATTTTTTTTTGTTGAATTTTAGCAAACTCCATTTTTATTTTTTCTTCATCTTTCATTTTTAAGTCTAAGACTTTCTGTAATCTAAACTTAAAGTTTTTATCCAATTCCATCACAACCTCTTCAAATATTTTTTTAAGTTATTTATTCAAATATTCTTTTCAAGCTACTTATAGTTTCGTTAAAAGAGCTCTTTTCATTTATGCCTTGTTTTAAAAAATTGATAATATGCTCATGATAATAGATTGCTTCATCTATTTTTTTATTGGTACCTGAAGCATATGCACCTATATTTATCAAATCTTCTGCTTCTCTATATTCAGAGAGCATATCTCTTGCAAATGATGCTATTTTTATATCTTCTTTTGAAGCAATCTCATTCATAAGTCTACTTAAACTATTCAAGACATCTATGGAAGGATAATGGTTCTTATTTGCCAAATCTCTAGATAGAACTATATGACCATCCAGTATCCCTCTTGTAGTATCTGCTATTGGCTCATTAAAGTCATCTCCATCAACTAATACTGTATAAAATGCAGTGATAGAGCCTTTATCTGATGTCCCTGTTCTCTCCATGAGTTTTGGTAAAATGGCAAATACAGATGGTGTATATCCTTTTTGTGCTGGTGGCTCTCCTATGGCTATTCCAACTTCTCTTTGTGCCATAGCAAATCTAGTCACAGAATCCATCATAAGTATTACTTTTTTCCCTTGGTCTCTAAAGTATTCGGCTATTGCAGTGGCTGTAAGGGCACCTTTAAGTCTAACTAATGGTGCTTTATCTGATGTCGCACATACAACAACAGATTTTTTCATTCCCTCTTCACCTAAGTCTTTATCAATAAAATCTAATACTTCTCTTCCTCTTTCTCCAACAAGGGCAATTACATTTACATCTGCTTTTGCATTTCTAGCAATCATGCCTAGAGTTGTACTCTTACCTACTCCACTTCCTGCAAATATTCCTATTCTCTGTCCTTCACCACAAGTAGTAAATGCATCTATTGCTCTTACACCTGTTTCCATTATATTGCGTATCTTTTTTCTCTTCATTGGGTCAGGAGGTTCATTATTCAAGTTGTATCTGTCCCCTAAAACAACTTCTGAGTTGTCTATAGGATTTCCAAGACCATCAAGTACTTTACCTAGTAAATTATCGCTACACATAACACTTAAAGGTATCCCCTTAGAAATAACTTTACAACCAGGTGCTATTAATGTTAACTCTCCTAATGCCATTAATATTACTTCTTTATCTTTAAAACCTACTACTTCACAATTCACTGTTTTGTTGACTTGATTGTATATAACACATAGCTCTCCAACAAAAGCTTTTATCCCTTCAACTTCTACAGTAAGCCCTATTATCTTCTTAACTCTACCTTCTGATATAGTAAGTTCTAAATTTTCTATTTTCTTATTTATTTTGTCAAAATCTATAGATATATCAGTTTTATACATACTTTATTCACCAAGCAATTCTTCTTTTAGTTTTTCCATAGCACAATCAATACCAACTATTATTCTTCCATTTTCCTTTTGTATAATAGCATTTCCTTTATCTATGCTATCATCTGCAATAACAAATACACTTGATTTTAATGATGTTTCTTCTTTAAATAATTCAAACTCTTTCTCTATATTATCTTTATAGAAAGAATTACATCTTACTATGAATGAACTACTTCCTTCATAATCTTGAATAATTTGCTTTAACAAATCACTCATAGATTCTTCATCTTCAAAGTGCTTTTTTAGAACAGAACTAGCCATATTAATAGCAAGTCTTATAATCTCTTTATTTTTTTCCTTTATGTACTCAGTCATTTTCTCATTAGCTTGTAATAAGATTAAATTTGCCTGATTTCTTATAGAATCTGCTTCATCTTTAGCTTTTTGGGTATACTCATTATATGACTCTTTATATCCATCCTCATATCCATTTTTCTGACCTTGACTATACCCTTTTTCATATGCTTGCTTTTCTATATTTTGTGCATTTATTTTTGCTTCTTCCAATATCTCATTCTTTTTTATCTCAGCAGATTCTATAGCTTCTTTTATTACTTCATCTCTAAATCTACAATCATTATCTTCGTTTATATTTGATTCTCCCACTCTAGCTTTATCTATTATAGATAAGTCCAGTACTCCTTTATATGATGCTTTCTCACTTTTAATAATTTTATTATTCAACAAAGTCATCACCAAAATTCCTTACAATAGTTATGGCACCTTCTCTTTCAAGTTTTCTTACAATACTTACTATTTTTTGTTGAGCACCTTCAACCTGAGTAACCTTTATGACACCAACCATTTCCATCTCTTCTTTAAGTGCTTCTGCTGCCCTAGAGGATTGATTTCTATATATAGCATCTGATATTTCATCATCCACACCTTTTAAAGCATATACTAAATCCTTCATAGTTACTTCTTTCAGTACTTTCTGTATGCTTATATCATCTAACTTGACAATATCTTCAAATACAAATATATTAGATTTAATTTGAGCTGCTAAAGCTGGGTCTTTTTCTTCAATAGTATTCAAAATATTCTTTTCTGTTTTTCTATCAGAATTAAGTAATATTTGAACTAGAGTAGCTATTCCTCCATAATCTTTAAACTCTTCACCACTTATTGAATGCAATTTATCCTCTAATGAGCTTTCAATTACACTTATAACTTCTGGAGATATTGAACCCATTGAACTTATTCTCATAGCTACCTCATTTTGTAAATCAAAATCTAAATAAGCTAAAACTTCTGCACCATTTTCAGGTTCCATATGTGCAAGTAAAATGGCTATAGTCTGTGCACTTTCATTTCTAAGTACTTCTAATATCTTCTTTACATCTAGTTTTATAATATGTTTAAAAGGTTTTGTACTTGTATCTATTGATATACCCTCAAGTAATTTACTTGCTTTGGCATTTCCCAAGGCATTACTTAACAATTCTTTTGCATATTCAAGCCCGCCTTCTATAACATAATCTTTCGCTTTATTTATTTCTACAAACTCTTTTAATATTTCTCTTCTTTCTTTTGAAGCTATTGAAGAAATATTTGCAATTTCCAGACCTATTTTTTGAACTTGTTTATCTGGTAGACTTTTTATTATATCACTAGCCACAGTTGGACCTAATGTCATTAACAATACAGCAGCTTTTTTTAAACCTTCACCTTCTACCTTTTCTTTCTTATCATTTTCACTTATATCACTTAAATCAAACGCACTAACATTTGTAATTTCCGCGGACACTTTCTATCCCCCTTACTCATTTAACCAAGTTTTTATTATCTCTGTGACTTGGTCTGGTTTTTCTTCTGCATACATTTTAACAGCTTCTTCTAATGTCAATTCTGGGTCATCCCCTAACAGAGGATTGTCTTTCTTATCAATAGAATTAGAATTAGTACTATAAACTTCATCTTCATAATCCATATCTTCTTGTTCACTTCTCTTTTTATATATTAAGTATCCAATAACACCTACTGCAACAACTGCTACTACTCCAACAACCGCTTTTATTATATTGTTCTTGAATCCTTCTTTTTTAATATCTTCCATTTCTTGTTTAGCTTCTGCCTTACCCTTAGGGTCAAATACCATTGAAACAACGCTAAGTGTATCTCCCCTCGCTCCATCCATACCTATAGCATTATTAACAATATCTTCCACATCAGCTTGAACACCTTTAGCTATTTTCCCGTCTATAGCAACAGAAGCTGTCAATCTTTTAAGTTCTCCAGGCGCAACTATAGTATGAGTTTCAATCTTACCTGTTTCATATTCAAAACTCTCATCCAAACTATCTTCTGTATTAGTACCATTTTTATTCCCTTGGTTATTCATATTAGCATCTACACCTTGGACATTATTTGTCGCAGATTTAGATGAATTTTTTGACCTTGTTTCCTTTATAGCAACTTTGTCAGGGTCAATTTTTATTTCAGTTTTTTCAGCTGTATCAAAACTCAAATCAGCATTTACTGTAGCTTTTACTTTTCCTGTACCAAATATTGGTTCTAACATGTCTAAAATAGATTTTTCTAATTGTTTATTCAGTGCTTGCTCAGATGCCTTATTTTTATCAATACTAATAGCACCATTTATCGGTTGATTGTTTTCATCAACTTCTTCATCGTCTAAGATGCCTTCAGATAATAAGTTCATTTTGTTATCAATAACTTGAACATTTTTCTCTGGTATATTTGTAACACTTCCTGATACAAGTGCCATAACAGATTTTATTTGATTTTTCTCTAAAGTAGTTCCTGGCTTTAGCATCAAATAAACTGCAGCGCTTCCTGGAACAGCTTCCTTCTCAAATACAGAAGACTCACCAAATGTTATATGTACTCTAGTATCTTCCACCTGAGGAAAACTCTTGATTGTTTTTTCTATTTCTCCTTGTATCATTCGTTGCTTCTTAATTTGAAACTCTTCATCGGTAAGACCTATTGATGAACTATCATCCATAAGTGCAAATCCTTTAGAACCACTTGTCAAACTTGGAGCTAACTCTAATCTCAACTTATCAACTTCTGTTCTAGGAACATAAATTGTACTTCCTTTTACCTTGGTATCTATCTTTCTAGACTCTAATTCTGCTGATATATCTGCAGCATCTTGAACATCTAGTTCTGAAAATAAGACTGCATACTTATTTTTGCTTGCAGATATTGCTGTAAATACTAGTGCTAAACATATAGCAACAATCCCTATCCCTAATGCTATCTTAGTACCCTTTTTTAGAGAACCTATTTTTGTCCTAGATTTAGCAACTTGCTCTTTAATCTTATTTTTAAAACTGGCTATCATTGATTATTACTCCTGTTCAAAAGGCTAAATTTGTACTTTATTCATTTCTTGATATGCATCATGAATCTTATTTCTAACTTCTATTAGATATTGCATAGATAGTTGTGCTTCTTGACCTATTAACATAACTTCATGCATAGAAACATCTTCGCCTTTTATAAATTTTTCTTTCATATCATCTGCTGTCACTTGTTGAAAATTAACTTTATCAATAGTATCTTTTATTACATCTTCAAAATTCTTTTTTTCTTCTTTATTATTAGTATTTAATGGTTTAGTTTCTCCAATTAAGTTCTCTAACTGTGCTCCTTGCACTAGGTTGTTAATCTGTGTAATTGGCATAATTTATCCCTACTTTCCTATTTCCAGTGCTTTTGCTATCATAGACTTCTGAGCATTTAATGTATCTATATTAGACTCATATGCTCGTGAAGCAGTTATTAAATCTGTCATCTCAACTAATATATTTACGTTTGGATATTCTACATATCCATTTGGCTTTGCATCTGGGTGAGATGGGTCGTATACTTCTTTAAGAGGTGATTTGTCATCTTCAACAGATGTGACTTTTACTCCTAACATACCTAATTTATTATCATAATTTTCTTCAAATGATACAATTTTTCTTCTATATGCTTCTCCATTTGGACCTCTTGTAGCATTTATATTAGCTACATTTGATGATATGATATCCATTTTCAAACTTTCTGCTGTTAATCCACTAGCAGAGATTCTCATCCCACTGAACACACTCATCTTCTAATTACCTCCCACTTATTATTGATTTGGTCATTGCTATTTTACCATTTGCAAAACCTATCAAAGCATTATATTGTAATGTTGTCATTGCTTGGTTTACTTTTTCTTCTTCTATATCCACATTATTGCCATCCACTCTTAAACCTTTAGAATTGTCTGTTTTTTCTTCTATTTTAGGCATGGCATCATTTAATGTTTCTTCAAAAGTTACATAGTGTTTCTTATAGCCTTCAGTATTTATATTTGCTATATTATTTGCTATTGCCTGACTTCTTAAATTAGTTGCATCTAATCCCATTTTTATAATGTCATATGTATTCATACTCACTCCTCCTCAAAATATATTTATCTACTATATTTAGTGATTAAAATTGAAGTTACTATATTTTGTAAAATAGCGACTTTTCTAGATAGTCTATCTTTATTTTTACTTATAGTTGGTAAAATATGTTATCATTTGTATTTTCTACTGTAATAAAGTGAACTTTAGCAACAAAATGACTGCCAAAAAGGCAGTCATTTTCGACTAATTCTGCGTATACAGTATACTTAGGATTCTTTTTGGCAACTGGCTGACATAGTTCGTATATACAAACCTTAGCCCCTATAGCTTTGCGTCACTAGATTTATCTAGTTTTGCCTATTTAGTTTTAATTTAAGTATACAATAAATAACAATTTTTTTAAATATTTTTTTTATGTATACTTAAATATTTTATTTTAAAAACTTAGTTATTATTAATTATACAGATTATAAATACTATATTTTACAATTTTATAATAAATTGTCTGAAAATATTTTTATTTTAGAAAAATATAAGACAAATCTCATCTTCATTCTATATTTTTCCATATATTTCAATTTTATTTATGTAATCTATCAGTATCTAAAAATATCAATTAACGAATCTTAAATAAACTATACATAAAAAATTTATTTATGGTATTATTACAATTAATTTAATATTCATTTATAATTTTAATTACATAACTAACTTCTTCATCTTTCATGCCGACAAATAAAGGTATACTAACAACTTTATTTGAATAATTTTCAGCTATATTAAAACTACCCTTTTTATATCCCAAATAAGCATATGCTTCAGATAGATGAGGCGGTATAGGATAATGTATTATAGACTCTATACCATTTTTCTTTAAGTATTCCATAAATGTCTCTCGTTTTTCAACTTGTAAAACAAATAAATGCCATACATGTGTACAGTTCTTTTCTATTTTTGGAAGTATAACTTTTGAATTGTTAATTTCATTAAGATATCTATGTACGATTTTTGACTTTTCATTTTCAATTTCATTAATATATTTAAGTTTTACTCTTAACAAACCTGCCTGAATTTCATCCAATCTTGAATTATATCCAACAAATTTATTATGATATCTCTTTTCCGAACCATAATTTCTAAGCACTTTCACTTTATCAGCTATTTCTTTATTACTCGTTACTATAGCACCTGCATCTCCAAATGCACCTAAATTTTTACTTGGATAAAAGCTAAAACATCCTACGTCTCCAAATGTCCCTGTCATTTTTCCATCATATTTAGCTCCATGAGATTGAGCACAATCTTCAATTAAATACAAATTATATTTTTTACATAATTCTTGTATCTCTTTCATTTTACTTGCCTGACCATATAAATGTACTACTAATATAGCTTTTGTCTTACTGTTTATCTTTTTTTCTATCTTAGATGAATCTATATTATAATACTCATTTGGTTCTACAAATACTGGATTTGCTCCATTTATACTAATTCCCATAACACTAGCAATATATGTATTTGATTGCACTATTACTTCATCGCCTTTACCTATCCCTAATGCTCTAAATGCAATTATCAGTGAATCTAAACCACTAGCTAAACCTACACAATATTTGCTACCTACATATCTAGCAAATTCTTCTTCAAAGTACTTTACTTCATTTCCAAGGATATAATATCCACTTTCCATTACATCCATAACCTTTTTTTCATATTCTTCTTTATGGATTTTAAATTGTTCTAATAAATTATTAAACTTAACTAACATAAAGTTACATCCTTACCTATCTATTATCTATGCTAAATTTATTTAATTAAGAAAATATCTGTCTGCATAGTAACTAGATAATATCTATATATTTTAAAAACTCTTCATAATCTCTGATATACTCATCTTCATTATAATGTTCAGAAGCTATTGAAATTAAAACAGTTTTCTCATCAAAATCAAACATTTCACGCCATACCCCAGGTCCTATATACAGTCCCACATCATTTTTGTTTAGAACAATGGTTGTATCTCTAACACCATCATAACATTTTATCTTAACACTTCCATTTAGGCAAACTAACACTTGCTCTAAAGTTTTATGAGCATGAAAACCTCTCTTTACACCATGTGGTACCCCATATATGTAATACACTCTCTTTATATCAAAAGGTATAACCTTATTTGATTCTAATGCAATTAAACTTCCTACGTCCTCACTTCCAATAGATTCAAACTTAATTAAATTGTACTTTTCCATAAATCTCCCTACCCTGTTTATAATAACTTTTTAATAAGATATTACTTCATATTTTAATTTACAATAAATTCTTGTTAATAAAAAAATATACTACATCCAATATTTTTCCTTTGGTTCTTTTAAGTCTATATCCTCACAATTCAGAGTTTCACATAGTTCATAGATTTTACTTGCAAATAATATATCATGTATTGATAAACCTATATTGTAAGATACTATTCTTTCATCATCATTTTCTCTTCCTTGTGATTGTTTACTTAAAACATCATAAAACTCACATGAATACTTGTATTTATCTATATTTTCTAGATGTTTCAAATGATTATAATCATCTAAATATACTTTATCAAATAAATAATCTACATTTCCAAAACCCATAACATGTACAGGTAATAGTAATGCACCTTTTTTAAACCATTCAAATTCTGAAAGATATTCATCTGTATATGTAACAGTTGAAATTACCACATCTGAATCTACAATAAGTTCTTTATGTGTATCACATATATTAAAACTAAACTGGTCATTATCCTTATATTTTTGTACAAACAACTCTGCCTGGTCTTTATATCTAAGCAACTTTATATTTATATTCCTATTTTTAAGGGTATATAAAAGCATATTCATTATAGAAGAAGCAGTTACTCCTAGCCCCATAATAGCAATAGTCTTAAAGTCTTTTTTAGCAAAAGTATCAATCGCTAAAGCAGCCACAGCAGCAGTTCTAAAGGCTGTAATATAATTACCATCTAAAATGGCTTTTAGTTTAGCATTGTTCATATCATATAGAAATATATCTGAATTTAAACTTGGATTTCTTCCTGGCAATCTTGTAACCATTTTTATTCCACCAATCATATGATTATGATTTAAAGATGGCATTACATTGTAAAATACATGCCCTTGTTCTACCATACTTATTTTTGGTGGTAATTGACAATCTTTTTTTGTCAGAAATGATTCTTTTATCCACTCATATCCTTGCCTTTGAGAGATATTTAATGACATAATTTGCTCATGAGTTATTAACTTCATATATACCATGCTCCCTTATTTAAAAATTTTCTATCATATTCTCATTATTCTCATCAAGTATTTCTATCATTTCATGAATATATTTTTTCTTTATATTGGCATCAAATATATTATTTGCTATTCCATAAATCCTTCCACAATCTTGCCTCTCGTCTTCATATAACTCTATTGTATCTCCCTCTTTTACAAGCAACAAAATTTGAGTTACATAATCTAAGTTTTCTATTTTATCTATATTATTTATCTTCTTTATTGTTCCAGGTCTTATGTATATTGGTAATGCGTATACACACTTTGATAAATGCATATTATATTTTTTTATTTCATTAAAATCGATGTCATTATTCACACTAAAATTTGCAAATAGCCTTCCTATATCTAGATCTGTTATATGTGAAATTGCCAAATAATCACATCCTCCAGGTAATCTTGGCATAACTTCAGACACCTTTATTCCATCTGCACCCACTAGCATCTGAACATAAAATGGTCCATTCTTTATATTAAAAGCCTCTGTTATCTTTTGATATATCGACTTTATTTCTTCTTCATACTGAAAACAATACTTTGATGGATATAGTAATCTGTCTGGTTTTCCAGCTCTCCCTACATGTATATTTACAAGCTCTCTATCTCCGATATAAAATACATGTGACTCTCCATTGTAAACCCAAGCTAGTCCTTGTATTTCCTCACTTTCATAAAATTCCTCAATTATTACTTGTCCATTTTGTGAGATTTCCCTAGAATATTCAAATTTTTCTATTAACTCCTCCACATTTGATACAAAATATACACCTCTTGAACCATAACCATCAACAGGTTTTATTACAAGCGGAAAATTTAACCCTTGTATTTTTTCTAAATCTTTTAAACTTTCAAGAATACAATAATCAGTTGTAGGTATTCCATTGTTTTTAAAATATTTTTTCATAACAGCCTTATTAGTTACAGACTCAAGTTGATTGCAAGAAATCACACATGGTAAATTTAATTCATTTGCAATATAAACATATGGTTTCATTAAAGAATCTGTAAATCCAGTCAAAATTCCATCTATCTTTTTATCTATGGCTATATTTTTTATTTCATCAAAATCAAATACATCAACATCTATTGCTTCATCACAAACTTCTTTTGCAGGAGTATCAATTCTATTATCACAAACAATTGTGTATATTCCTTCTTTTTTAGCTGACATAACAATATTCTCAAAATACTTAATTGAGCCTAAAATCATTAATCTTTTCATATACAAACCTTCTTTATAAGTTAATTATTTTTCTGTAAAAGTTAAAATACTATAGATTTACTACAATCAAGAAATTCTATAAAGTATAAGTATTACTTATTTATATTTTTATAATATGTCCTATTGCAAACAGCACTTGAACCAAAACCTTCTTTAAATATAGCCAAACCTTCATCTAAATATTTTCCTCTATTTAGAGTACTAATTCCAAATGAAAAATATTTAAAGTTTCTATCTGAGGCATTTTTAATCAGATTATAGTTTAAAAATATCATTGGATAATATTTATTATATGCTGAATTTGATGCTAAGTATTGAGTATGGTAAACTCTTCCTTGAAAGTTAAATACCATACTACCACAAATCATAATATCACCAATATATACTGCATAAAATTCTACAATGTCTTTTAATCTATTATTTTTAAAGTCCAATAGTTCTTCTATTGAATGTATCAATTTAGCCCCTTTTCTATCTAAACAGTTAGATAATAATTCAAAAAAAGAGATTACATCTTTATCATCATACACTCTCTTAAAAATAAGATTGTTCTTTAAAGAATATTTAAAATCTCTTCTTTTACTATAACTAAAGTTACTTAATATATCTTCTTTATACTTATTTAGTTCTAAAAACATACTTAATTCATCATAAAACATATAACCATTCTTAAATAGAAAATACTCTAACAATGAAGCATCCTCTTTCCAAAATATTCTCGATGCATTTTTTAGAAATACTTTATTAAAATTTTCTTCTTGTAAATATAATTCTACTGTACTTGTAATAGCTTTTACATGCTTTATATCATTGAAATCATGACCTATTAAAATACCACCAAAGGTGCTACCTAAATGAGAAAAAAATATTTTTTCATCATTTTCATAAACTTCACATGCAGGTACAACTGCTATTATCTCTTTACCTTTATATATCATTAGTGAATGGTCAGAAAATTTGTCTTCTTTATGATAATTAATGAAATTTCGAGTTTGAAGGAATGTCCCATTTATAGATTTATTTTCTACAAAATAATCCCAATCCTCCTGAAAAAAATTTTCAAATTGTTTGATACAGATATTGTACATTTTATCACCTATAACTCTTTTTATTTTCTACTATATGACCATATAAGGCTACAAATAATTGATAGTTTTCAATTTCATCATTTTTATGTAAATTATACTTAACCTTATGATAATTAGCTTCATTATATATTTTGTCTATATAACTTTTTATTTCAACACAGTGTTTATCTATAACAAAATGTTTTATTTCTGATTGTTTTTCTTTTAGCTCATTCCTATCAAATTCATTAGTGTTATATCTTTTTATCATATCTATAACCTCTTTGATATTATTATAATCAAACTTATCTATAAAATCCCACATATTTGTAAAAATTGGTGAAACTTCGTTTTTGAATTTAACAGGAATTAAATCATATAAAATTGCATCTAATTTTGAAATATGACTTCCTACCATAAAAGATTCTAGATATATATCTGAGATTTTATAAAAATCATCTATCTCTTCCATAGTTCCAAAGCATAAAACTCTATCATTTGTAACACTATTTAATGTTTTCCAATAGATATTATTTGTATCAACTCCTACAACAATAATAATCGTGTCATCCGTATTTTCGATTATCATTTTAGCAATTTTAAAATAATTAATATCATTTACACTATTATACTTTCTTTCACTAGCAATAGTTAAAATTATTGTTACATCATCATCCAAATCATACTGCTTTCTAATTTCAGATTTTGAAAACAATTCTTTTTCTTTTAGTGGAATTGGTAATATTTCAGACTTCTCTATACCTCTTTTATTCAATGTAACTAATTGACTAACTTCACTAAAATCAATAACAACATCCGCAATACTTGCACCTAGCCAAAAAGCACTATCATAATGGTTAACATATAAAATAGGTATTTTCCCATCAATTCCAAAAGCTAGAACAGGTATTGTGTCCCACATATGAATATATAAAATAACTATATCAGCCCAATCGTAAGCTATTGTTCTTAAAGCTACAGCCCTTTCTAAATAGTCATCTGAAATTGAATCCAAAGATATAATTTCACCACCACTATCATTTACTGATTTTAATAACCAATCTGGCAATGTCTTTGATTGCCATGTAGTTACAATTGAATGAACAGAATCTTTATCACTATTGATCCAATTTTTAACTACTTTTGTATGACCACCTGTTGAGTATACTTCACTTAAAACATGTAATACTCTCTTTCTTTTGAAATCTTTTTTCTTAAATAATTTTATATTATTTACTTTTGGTAAATTATTGGCACATTCTAATAATGCCTTTTCACATTTTTCACAAGAATACAAACCAGTGTGATTAAAAACAGAAAAACGAGCAACTTTAGAAACAATGTCTAAAACAGTTCTATAATTCTTTAGTTTTAATTCTCTCTCAAGTTCATCTTTCATACAATCCACTACATACTTATTACTCTTAAGTATGGTACTTGCTTTATTCTTATCAAATTCATAAAAATTTTCTCTATGTAAATCAAGTTCTATGTACTCTTTTACAAATTTTATCCTATATTCATCATAGCCATTACTTATATTTGCTATTCCAGAATCATGCATACACCAAGGTTTATCTTGCTTTGGTATAATAACTTTATAGTTATTTTGATTGAATTCCATACTTTGTGACAAATCATAAAAATGCCATCCATCAAATTTATCTTCTCGCCATAATATATCATACTGAGTAATCATAATTAATCCATCTATAGCCATGACTGTATCAAAATCTCCTTCAAAGCTATTAAATTCATAAATATCCATTCTACCTGTATGACTATCATATACTTTTCCCACTTTATTATCAGAATCCCACCAAACTCCACTTACAGGTATGTCTTTCACTCCAGCTACACCAATCATTCCTACATCAATATTTTTATTAAATATATCTAAAATATCATATATAAAGTTTTTATTAATTATAAATGTATCTTGATGTAAATATACCTTATATTTAGCATCTACTTCTCTCATAGCTTTATTATAAGCAGATGCAATTGAATTAGCTCCTCTCAAAGCAATTGTTTCTATACTAAAATCTTTTGGAATATCTAAACTATTTATATATACAAGGCATTCCTCATAAAGTCTTTCATCATTTACACAGGTTATAAAACATATCTTTTCATTATTCATATTTCTTTCTTCCTTCAATAAAATAAAGTATATCTTGTATATCACTTTCACTCTGTACTTTCTCACTACTATTCTTAATTAAGTCATAGGCAATTTCAAATTCTTTTAAATCACACAATACAGTAGTTATATTGTATATTGTGTCAATATTATCTCTATCTATATTTAAAGCCATCATAAACATACTTATACTAAAATCACCCAGACCTCTATTAAATGCCTCAGCACCCAATCTATTTAGTATAGTTGTCTTATTTATTGAAAACATATCAACTAAATATTCAATATCATCAATAAAACATTGTTCAGTTATATTATAATTATCAAATATATAACTTAAATTATCATCCACATCTAACTCATTATCAATTCTCATTAAAGCATATTTTAAATTAACCATACTAACGCTAGAATATCTTCTAGTATCTACACAATTAGAAGCTTTTACTATATATTGATAACACTCATATTGTTCTCTCATATTTTCATGGCTTTCTTTACACATTGTATCGATGAATCTATTGTCATCCTCTGAAATCCTCATTCTAGTAGCACAAACACTATCTATTGTGTAATTACTATCATTAAACATTCTTATTATCTCATTTAATGTAAAAAATCTTAAGTGAGTCCTATCCAAAATTCCTGAATCAGTATATGTAAAATTACCTTGTACAATGTTTCTTAAAACGGATACATGCATAATATTTGGTATACTTGATATCAAATAACCATCCTTCTTTAGATATCTCTTTAGGTCATTGACTATCTTCCATGGATTAACTAAATGTTCAAGTACATCTCCCAATATTATATAATCGAAGAAATTTTTATTATAATCTAATTGTACTTTTTCTATATCTGCTATCAGTACCTCTCCAGTATTTTTTGCTAATTTACCTGCTGACTCACTTATTTCTATTCCATATATGGATGAATTTTTATATATATTTTTTATTTCTAAAAGAGTAGCTCCTACACCACAACCTATTTCTAAAACATTAATATTTTTCTCTACATTACAATCTATTTCAGAAATTAAGTCAGTTCGTATCATTCCACTGTATTCTGGATTAAAGCCCCATTTAGTCTCAAATTTTCTTCTATTAATATCCATTATATCTGTGTATTTATTACGATTTTCTTTAAAAGATACACTTCCAAAATGGTGTATAAAAGTATCCTGGCATAATAATAATTTGTATCCTTCTTCTAACATTCTAAAAGATAAATCATCATCTTCAAAATTTCCAGGTGTAAATAGCTCATCTAAAACACCTACATTATCTACTACAGATTTCTTTATTAACATACAAAAACCAACTAATTTAACTCTATATTTCCATGAATTGATGTTAGATTTATTTATTTCTTGAGCAAATATAAACATATCCTCAATTGATTTGTAATCCACATCAATTTGTTGATAATATGAGCATGCATTTGTTATTGGACCCACAGCTCCTATATTATCTTGTGACCATAAAGCTTTGTTCAAATTATAAAGCCAATTAGGAGTAACTATTACATCATTATTTAATAATAATATGTTTTCACCCTTAGCTAACTCAATACCTTGGTTGCACCCTTTTGGAAACCCTAAGTTTTTATTATTATATACAGATTTTATATCCGATTGTTCCTTTAGCCAATCCACTGTTCCATCAGAAGAGTTATTGTCAATTATTATTATTTCATATTTATTCTTTGGGGTAAATTTTCTAATACTTTCAATACATAATTTGGTATATTCTATTTGATTATATGTCAATATTATTATGCTTGTAAATTTTATATCTTCATTTGCACATGTATATTGCCAATCTTTTATTGTATTTTTAGATTTTTCATTAACTGTTATTGGTATGCTCATTCTCTAAGTCTCCTATTTTTAAATTTTTTAGGTATTCTATATTATATATGGTATCTTCATTTTCTACATCTAATGATAACGCCTTTTTTAACATAAAATCAGCTTTCTCAAGTTTATTTTCAAGCATATATAAAATCCCTTTTATATTTAAAATTTTGACATCATCTACAAATGTTTTTGAATAGTCTTCTACCAATAATTTCGCATCATTTATTTTGCCATTTTCAATCATATTTTCTATACTAATAATAAAGCTATCTTTTAATTCTTTAAATTCTTGACTTTCTTTTATATTTTCTTCTAATTCATTTATAAGTATTTTTATTATTTTGTTATAAAAAGGATATTCATTTAGTAATTTACTCATATTATTTATATATTCTAATTTTTCATTAGCATCATTTATTTTATTCTTAGTATCAAGTAGATTCTTAAATTCTATAGTAAATTTATCTAAATCATTACACACAAACTTTATTAATTCAAAATCACTTAGATTACTATATATGTATTTTATGTATTTATAAGAGTACATTATATAAAGATAAAAAATATCCTTATACTTTTCATCACTTAAACTAATATTTTCTAAAACTACTTTCGATATAACTTTATATACTCTTATCTTTTCTATTTCTGATGTGTTTGGACGACTAATTATGTACTTATATAATTCTAAATTAAAACTTCTTTCCAATGCTAAAAGATATTTTAGATATTTCTCTATCCAAACATATTCCATATCATAAAAAATATCTAGTAAATCAATTTCTTCTTCAAAAGCTATTTTTATAATACATGCATAAATTATTTCTTTCTCTTCATTTAGTATTTCTTTGCATGTATCTACAGATACATGTTTATTTGTTCTTATCTGATTTAAAAGTCCATAATTACCTTCAATATCACAAAAGCTTTTATATACAGCCTCTTTTTCATCATCTTTTATATTATTTATAAATTCTTCTATGTTTCTATAAAAACTATTTCTTTCAACTTTAGAATTTGAAATTTCCTTATAATAGTTTTTTATATCTTCAAATCTATTCAATTTATATAAGGACATAAATAAGCTAAAATACACATTCTTCTTTTTTTCTATATCTTCAATATTATTGTATTCTGAAACTAGAGACTCATATTTTTCAAGTTTATAATAGACCTTTATCAGTGTGATAACAGCTTCATCTCTAAGCCCTACAGTATCAGTATCAGAAAATAAACTATTTGCTTGTGTACTTATTTCATAATTATCTAATAAATAAAGATATCTTTTATACGAATCTATACTATTCTCATATTTACCTAAATCCACTTGTGCTTGTGCAATATAATAATATATATCAATATTATTCATGTCTTTTTTAATATACTTTAAACATAATTTTTCACACTTCTTATGTTTTCCTAAATATAAATATGTTTTTACAAGGCTTGTTATCAAGTAACCAGGTGCCGATTCTAGTTTAGAGTATAATTCATAAGACTTCTCAAGATAATCTAAAGCCTCTTGATATTTTCCTAATATAATAAAATTTTTTCCTAATTGATAATTTATATATGGAGAGCTCTCATTCTCTTTTAACTCTTCAAATAATAATTTTTCATTTCTTTTTACTTTGTTTAACCTTATTTCTTCATCTTCAAACAAATATCCATAATGTTCAAAGTCCGCAACATTATTAAATATAGGATTTTTGTACATTGGTTGTTCATGCACTTTACCATGGTATTTAAAATCAACATTTTTAAAAAGTCTCAGTACTGAACAATATCCATATGATTTTTTATCATATGAGTAAAGATTTTTTAATTGTATAGAGGCAGAGTTAAATTTTTTATCAAGTCCATCTTTAAAAAATCTTACAATAGTTGAAGAATCAATTAATATTTCATCTGCATCTAATATAAGTAACCATTCACCCTTGGCATAGGATATTGATATGTTTCTCATACTAGAAAAATCATTATTCCAATTATGAAAATATACATTCTCTGTGTATTTTCTAGATATTTTTATAGTATCATCTGTAGAACCTGTATCAATTATTATAAGTTCACTATCTATAGAATCTCTTAATTTGGTTAATGATTTTAAAGTTTTTTCAAGTATCTTTTCTTCATTTTTGACAATCATAACTATACTAAGTAACATATATATTTTCCTTTCAAAGCTATATTTTCTAAAAAAGAAAAGAGTAAAGCAAAGCCCTACTCTTCTTCTCTATCCAATATACAAAATTATTTTATCCTAATAATTGTAAAACTCCTTGTGGCTGTTGATTAGCTTGAGCAAGCATTGATTGTGATGCTTGAACTAATATATTCATTTTAGATAAGTTAACCATCTCTGAAGCAACATCTGTATCTCTTATTCTTGATTCAGCTGCTGTAACATTTTCTACAGTATTATTTAAGTTATTTTGAGTTGATTCTAGTCTGTTTTGTTGTGCCCCTAATTTTGCTCTTGATGTATTTAGATCTTTAAGAGCTACATCTAAGCTAGATACCATTTGTTTAGCTGCATCTGTTCCAGAAGTTCCATCCACATTCATACTTGCTATTGTAGAACTTGTTATTCCAGCTTTGCTCATTATACTTGCAGTATTTACTAATGCAACTTTTATTTCATTGTTGTTATTAGTTGTACCTGAAACGTTTGTTCCATAATTAGCTCCAACTTGTAATCTTATCTCTGTTGAACTTCCATCAAGTAACTTCTTACCATTAAACTCTATTGCACTTGATATTCTTTCAACTTCGTCTTTTAATTGTGATAACTCATCTGCTATCTTTTGTCTTTCTTCAACAGTATTAGTTTCATTTGAAGATTGTAATGATAAAGTTCTCATTCTTTGTAATATGTTTCCAGTTTCTTCTAATGCACCCTCTGCTGTTTGTACAACAGATATACCATCTTGAACGTTTCTTCCTGCTTGGTCTAGACCTTTTATTTGAGCTCTCATTTTCTCAGATATTGCAAGTCCTGCAGCATCATCAGCAGCTCTCTTTATTCTAACTCCAGAAGATAACTTCTCCATAGATTTACTTTGTGCACTTACGTTTCTTCCCATTTGATTGTTTGCTATTAAAGCACTTACATTTGTATTAACTCTCATTATTTTACCCTCCTTAGTATAGTTGACATCCTTGTCATTTCTACTTTTAACTTTTTATATTAATTCTTCATTTATATAATCGGACAAGTTAACCTATAACTTTATACTTTTTTATTAAAAATATTTACTTTTTCTCTATTTAAGCTATAATACATTGTGTTTACTTGCTTAGTAAGCTTGTACTCATGTAACTCTTTTTTTACTTCTGACAATTGTTCTTGTAAAGAGTTTCTTATTCTATCATCAATTGCAATTAATTCCATATCATTATAAAGTTGTATGAAATCATTTTTATCCACTTCACTTATACTGTTTATAATATTGTGTCTCTCATTTAATCTATTACTTATATTTTTATACTCCTCTTTTTCAATCAATTTTATAATCTGTAAAGATATATCTTTATATAAATTTATTTTTTCTTCTAATTTATCCATAACTAATTACCTTGTGCTTGTGAGAAATAGTTCATTTGAGAATTATATTGATTTAATAAAGACTCCAAAGCTGAATATTTAGCATAAAGTCTTTTCTCTTTATCATTCATTTTGTCAACTAGTCTATTTATATTTCTTTCCTGTTCTGCAATTTGTTTTGAATATACATTTTCACTAGCAGAAGCAGTTTTCTCTATACCTGCTTTTTTAGTCAATTTAGAAACTGAACTTCCAGTATAATCATATACAATATCTTTCAGCTTTTCAAACATTCCTTTATCATCATAATTTGAAGAATAACCCGCTAGTGTCTTGTATACTTTATCACTATCATCTATAAGAGCCTTTGAAAAAGCATCTGCATCAAATGATATTTGACCTTTTTTGTTGTAATTTTCACTTTCATTGATTCCTAGTTTTCTTAAAGTAGTAATATTTTTTCCATCTCCAAAAAATGCAGACCTAATATCTTCAACAAAAGCTCTTAACTCATCATCATTTCTAAGTATACCTTCTTTAGCTTTCTTTTCCCATTTTTCTATTTCTTCAGTTGTCATATCTTCTTTTTGGTCATCTGTAAGAGGCGGATAATCTTTTGGTTTTTTGGTAGTAACTAAACTATAGACCTTGTCCATCAATTTATTATAATCATCCACAAATGCCTTCATATTTTTAGTGGCTTCTTCAGTATCAGTAACAGAAGTCAGCTTTGCAGTTCCTTTTGAATTTACATTATAGTCAATATTATCTATATTAAATGAATTCTGTTCTTTACTTATATGTGTTACTCTTCCATGTTCATCAGTTACATCAGCTTCTAGATTTTTTCCATATACACTTGCCACTTTATTCCCACCAGCATCAGTTGCAAATGTGATACCATTATCATTAGCTATTTGCTGAGCTAAATTGTCATTTCCATTTACTTTTAAATCAATGTTTGATGACGAACCAGTCTGTTTTCTTGAAATAATCAGTTCACCTGTCATCTCACTATAAGAAGCCTTTATATCATTATCTGCACAAAGTGAGTTTATCTTACTTACAATAGTACTTGTAGTATCTTGTTCAGATATTGGTATATTTACGTCTCCTATAGTTAAAGAACTAGCTCCATTAGCATTTGGTGGAAACTGTTGAACAAGAGGAGTACTTGCGTTTAATTTAATAGTCACTTTTGCTGGTTCAGCCATTTGAGAAACTGCAAATTGGTAATTTATTTTATTTGCACCAGCTGAGCCTTTTGCTACTATAATACTTTCATCAGAACTATTTATTCTTGTAGCAGAATATGAGTTTTTATTTATTATACTGTTAGGAGAATCTATATTTAGATACTTAGCATAAAGATCTCTTGATTCTTGTATAACATTTCTATATATTTCTTGTTTCCATTTAACGATTTGTTGAGCCTGTTTTGCTTTATCAACTTTTTCCTTATCTCTAATCATACTAGCTTCTATTATACCTTCCATATCAAAATTTCCTGAAAGGCCTGTAACTCTTATAGGACTTATACTTGACATATATTTATCCCCCCATCCATAATTATACTTCTAATTTACTATAAACTTCATGCCATGTATCTCTAATCTGTTCTACTATTGGCAATATGTCATCAATTATTTTAATATCTTTATTTACATCAGCTCTTATTAATTCAGCTTTTATAAATTCATAAACCTTATACATATCCTTTGCCCATTGTCCTACATTTTGGTCTAATGTAGTCATTAATTCTGTAAATATATTTTGAACTCTCACAAGTTCACTATGTGCTTTCAAATAATCCTTATTTAAAAGTGCTACTCTTGATATATTAGTATATTCTACTGTAGCATCTACAAGCATTAATAGTAGTTCTTCTTTTGATAACTCATTTAGTTTATCTAAATTTAAATCCATTATTTATACCTACTTCTTTCTTCTTTACTTTTTTTATCAGCTTCATGCCATGTATCTTTAATTTGCTCTATTACAGGTAACACATTATCTATTATCTGAATGTCTTTTCTAATATTGGCTCTTGAAAGTTCATATCTTACAAAATCATAAACTTTGTACATATCTTTTGCCCATTGTCCTGCATTTTGGTCCAATGTAACCATTAATTCTGTAAATATATCCTGTACTCTTATAAGCTCTCTATGTGCTCTTTGTGTATTTTTATCTACAATAGCTCTTCTGGCTATTTTTGTATATTTTACTGCCCCATCAACAAGCATAAGCAACAATTGTTCTTTTGATGCCATAAAAACAGCATTTTGCTTATAAGAACTATAAGGGTTTTCTCCATACATATATTACTTCCTCCAAGAATTTTATTTTAATGATTTTAAAATTTTTATATTTTTATTTGTAGCCTTTATATTTTCACTCTTTACTTTCTCATATATTTCTTTTCTTAGTATATTTATATTGTTAGGAGCTGATATGGCTAGTTTGACATTATTTCCATCTACTCCTACAACTTTGACTTCTATGTTCTCTCCTATAAGTACTGCTTCATCTTTTTTCCTTGAAATGACTAGCATCCACCATCACCTCTCAGTAATGGATGCCTTATTGAATATTTCTCATCCTGTAAAATTATTTGCATTCCAAAATTATTTCTTACATTTATTACTATAGGAGCTTTCATGTTCACAGTTGATTCTTCAAGCGTCTGTCCAAGAGTGATTATGTTCAATAACATAATATCATTTGGAGATTTCACTTCTAGTTTTTCAATTGTATCTTGATTTAAGACTATCTCATATTCTTTAATAATTTCAAATGGTGATACAACAATAAATCCTATACAATCTTCCTCAGTAGAATTAAACTCTTTTAAAATATCATTATTTTCTATATCTAAAAGTTCATATTCTCTTAGATTTTCAAATCCTAGTATACCTTTTTTCAATGTAACTTTCATCATATATGCGTTATTTTACTATATGTAATCTAATATAGATACATTAAATAACTTTCCTCCTGTTTGTAGAGAAGCTTGATAAGTTAATTCTGCTGCCTTTAATTGAACAAGCTTTTCTCCATAATCTATCTCTTCATTTTGCGATAAAATATCCTTCAATTGTATCAAACTATCATCATTTTTTTCCTTCATAGCCTCTACTGTATTTGCTTTTGTACCATATATAGACCTAACATTTACTGTATTTTCTATTAGTTGTTCCATGTCACCTAAACAAGTTGTTGTCAGCTCTTTTATAGCATCAGCATCTGGATTTGCTAATTTTTTTGATATATTATTTAACTCTTTAAAGGGGTCAGCCTGTGTTGGGTCAAATCCAAGACTACTCAATTTAACATTATAATCTACACTTATTCCTTGAGCTATATCCATACTCAAAGAGTCATTTAATTTATTAAGATTTAGACTAGAATTAAACTTTAAACTCACTGAACCATCAGCATTATCTATACATTCAACAGGAGGTACACCTGTATTTGAACCTGAAAATATGTATTTTCCTTCATGTGTTGCATTTAAAGCATTTGCAATTTCTTTCATTTTTTCATTAGTTGAGTTGCTAAGAGTCTTTAGTTCATCCTCTGAATATGCACCATCACCACTTGCTACTAAATTTTTCTTTATATCTGACAACAACTTTCCAAGCTGATCTAATGAAGTATCAGTAGTCTCTAACCAACTTGCTGTATCTTTACAATTCTCAACATAAGTCTCCATAGTTTTTATTTCACTTTTTGAGTTCAATATTTTTATTGCTTTATATGGATTATCGGATAGTTTGTTTATTTCTTTTGTTGTATTAACTTGTCTATTAACCTTATCTAATCTTTGTAGATTATCTTGTAGCGAGTTTAGATAACTGCTAGACATCATACCTGTACTAACTCTCATTATAAATTCCCCCTTCTATTAAATTATTCCATTTATTACAACATCCAACAGTTGCACAGCTGTTGACATAACTTTTGCACTAGCTTGATAGGAACGTTGTACTTTTATAAGCTCTGTCATTTCTTCATCCAAAGATACACCAGAAACACTCATTCGTGAGCTATCAATATTATTTATAATTTTACGTTGATTCACTTCATCTTGATTCACCTTTTTAGAATCTAAACCTACTACTTCTGCAAAAGCTTTATAGTGGTCACTTATTGTACTTACTTTTCCACCAACTGCCCCAATATCTATTTTTTCATCTTTTAGCTTAGCAATCTTTGAAGCCTCATCAGCAGTAAGCTTTAATTCATTTGGGTTACTCTTTATAGCTGGATTTACCTTTATGATATCTTCACCAGCTACATTTGACGTTATAAAAAAATCTGTTACTGTTATTCCAGCAGATGTATTATAAACATCATTTATTTGTTTAGCTAATCCATCAGATACGTCTTTTAAATCGCTTTTATATGTATCAATCTTACCATGCATCTCAAACAAGCCTTGTAAGGTTCCTGATACACCTGTTTTCCAAGTTCCATCTGCATTTTTTAATTCATTAAGTTCTAATTTACCATCTGCAAGCATACTTTTAACATCACCATTTTCAAGGTCTAATTTAAAACTTAAGTCATCTAATATTCTATCTCTTTCATCAAGCAAATCATTTGGAGTAGAGCCAGAACCAGATATAACATCAATAGATTTATTCAAATCTTCAAGACTTTTTAACATGTCATTTATCTGTTTTATCTCAGAGTCTATATTATCATCTATATCTCCTTTTAACTTATCAAGTTTCTTATAACTCTCACTTATTAAAGTTGCTAGATTTGATGCATTTTCTACCACTAGACTTTTTTTACTATCACTATTGATATCTTTTGCTAATGATTCCCATCCTTTAAAAAAGTCGTCTATACCTGCAGATATACCATAATCTGATGGTTCATTTATTATAGTTTCTATAGTATTATAATAGTCATACTTTGAAACTGTATTACCATATTTATGAGCTTCTGCTCTAAATTGATAATCATAAAAACTATTTCTAGCCCTTGTTACATTTGTTACATGTACACCTGTACCTAATTGACCTCTTCCAATTGCATTGTTCAAACTAGGCATATACATCGGACTATTTGTGGCAAATTCTGTCCTTTGCCTAGAATAACCTTCTGTATCTAGATTACTTATATTATGAGAAATTGTCTGTATTGATTTTTGATGCGCATTCATTCCTGAATTAGCTGTATTTAAAATGGAAAATAATCCTGCCATATTTCTCCTCCCAATATTTATTTTCTAATATTTCCATAAGAATTATAAGTTGTAATTTGTTTATCAGCTGGTTTTATAAAATTAATCATTTTTTTCGTAAAAATAAGTTCTTTCTTTATTAGAGAATCATTTGATTCTTGTTGATTTTTAGCTAAAGCAATAATGTGCTTTAAGTCTGTATATATTTCTTTTAAATATTCATCATTACTATTTTCAACAACTTCACTCATTGAAATATCATCACTAAAAAGTTGTCTTCTCTTTATCTCTATAGATGCAAGTTCTCTACTAATATCTTCTAGCTTAGGATTTAACCTATTTAAATTTTCTATATCTTTTACAACTATATAATCAAATTGTTCTTTTAATAATTCCATCATATTACTAAGTATCTTTTTTTCTTCATATATTATAACTTTTAAGTCTGCAATCATGACTTTATCCTCGCATATCCTCTATCATTTTTTTCGCAATTTCTTCTGGTTTTATTTTGTAAGTTCCATTTTCCAATGCATTTTTTATTTCATCGATTTTTTTATTTCTAATAGTCTCATCACTCATATTTGATACACTTGCCATTTCCTTTGCAAATTTAGATAGCTCTATCTTGTCTGTTTTACTAGTTTTTTGAACCTCTTCCACTTTTTTTACACCTGATGTATTCTTTAAATAATTATTCACTACAATATTTGAACTTACATTTTTAATATCCATAGTTTCACCTCCAAAATTACATACTTATAATTTAGTTATCGCTCAGAAAACAAAAACATTTATATGATTCAAGCATATTTTAAATTTTTTATAAAAATATCCCCTTAGCTAAACTCATACAGAATAGCCTAAAGGGATACTATTTAAAATGCTAATTTATATCTGAATCTTCTATTTTAGATAATCTTACAGATAATTTCTCATTTGTAATAATGCTTTCTCCATAAGCAAACAATCTATCATTTGCATATATATCTAATTTTTCATCCACATTCTTATTTAGTTTTATTATAGAGCCTTCTTTTAAATCTAATATTTTTTTTATTGTTTCTGTTGTGTTTCCTATAGAAACAGCTACGTTTACTTTTGCATTAAAAACATTTTGATTTTCTTCTATAACACCAGTCTTTTCTTCTATTAGTTGCCCAAAATTCAATTCATATATATCCTCTTTTTTGCTATTCATAAAACTTTTCTCCTTGTATAACCTTATCTATACATATCTATCAACAAGCCTTGTATCATATCAACAGTAGAAACAATATCTATGTTTTCTTTTTCTTCACTAAGTAACTTACTAGTCATATCCTCAAGTTTATTGTCAACAATCTTTACATTCTTATAATACTGATGCTCCCAAAAGCTACTATTTTTATCAAGTGAATACATGTTATCTACAACAGATTTTAGGTATTCTTTTACTGCATTTTTATATATACTAATATCGCTATAGTTTTGAGTAAGTACAAGCCTTTCCCCTGCCTTTTTTACACTTTCCAGATTTCGTTTTATATCTTCTATTGAAGAAGATTGTTTTACAGAGTTTAAATTATCAGAAAATTTATTATTTTCTTTCAGTTTCTTAACCTCTATATTTCTACTTGGACTTATGTTTAGTTTATCTATATTTATACCCATAATAAAGCCTACCCTCTATAATATTTCATAACCTTAGGAATATAATTTTGTGTTTCTTTTGGCATTTTATACAAGTCAGAAATTGATTCTACCCCTCTACTTTTCATCCTTCCAGGACCACCATTATATGCCATTAATCCCATTTCTATGCTCCCTCCAAACATATCAATGTATTCCTTAATGTGTCTAGTTCCAGCATCTATATTTTGCTCTATATTAAAAGGGTCTGTAACACCCAAATCTCTGCAATTTTCTGGCATAAGTTGCATAAGACCCTTCGCACCAGCAGAAGATACAGTATTTGGATTAAAATCCGATTCAACTTTAATTATTGCTTTTATAAGATTCGCATCCACATTATATTTATTTGATGCTTGCTCTACAGCATTTTCAATTCTTGACTTTACATTTTTATCTTTTGTATCAACATCTATAAACCTACTAGCTGTATTATTTACTACATTATCAAGCTCGTTAAATAAATTTTCAGAATTAGACAATAAATTATATCCATTAGAAGTCTGTTGATTATTTTGTGACAATCCTTTTAACAATGTCATCATAATCATATCAAATCCAGATGAATTATTATATGTACAGTTACACTGATTTGTAGTGTTGCTACCAGATAATTGAGTCAATGCCAATATATTAATTAATGAACTTATCTCATTCAATATAAAACTCCCCTTTCTAAATTTTATAAACATCCAATCTAAACTGATAGAACAGATTTCCACCAATATTCATGCTCTATATACCATTTAACTGTTTCTTTTATACCTGAATCAAAATCATATTTTGCCTTCCAACCTAACTCATTCTCTATTTTAGATGGATCAATAGCATATCTTAAATCATGACCAGGTCTATCATTTACATAGGATATTAAATCCTCAGATTTACCTAAAAGATTTAGTATAGTTTTTACTACTTCTATATTACTTCTTTCATTATGACCACCTATATTATAAACCTCACCTATATTACCTTTATGTATTATTAAGTCTATAGCAGTACAATGGTCGTATACATATAACCAATCTCTTACATTTTCTCCATTACCATACACTGGCAAATCTTTATCTTCTAAGGCATTTAAAATCATAATAGGTATTAATTTTTCAGGGAAATGATATGGTCCATAATTATTTGAACATCTAGATATAGTTGTTGGCAAGCCATATGTTCTATAGTAAGAGTTCACCAATAAATCTGCTGATGCTTTAGAGGCTGAATAAGGAGAACTTGGATTGATAGTAGATTGTTCTGTAAAAAATAAATCCTTTCTATCAATTGGTAAATCACCATAGACTTCATCTGTAGAAATCTGATGATACCTTTTTACTCCATATTTCATAGATGCATCTAGAAGCACTTGAGTTCCTATAATATTTGTTTGGATAAATAATTGTGGATTTTCAACTGACCGATCCACATGAGATTCAGCAGCAAAGTTAACAACCATATCAAATTTTTCTTCTTCAAATAAATTATATACCTGTTCTCTATCTGAAATATCTCCCTTAACAAATTTATAATTGGGCTTGTCTTGTATTTCTCTTAATGTTTCCAAGTTACCAGCATAAGTCAACAAGTCTAGATTAACAATAAAATAATCTACATACTTATTAAGCATATAATGTACAAAATTACTTCCAATAAATCCTGCTCCTCCAGTTATTAGTATTTTTTTCATATTTTTCTCCTAAATGTTAATTCTAATAAATTTTATTAACGTTCTATACAAATATCTTTAAAACTTTTTTGTTTTTTGTCCTTTGCTGATAGGAATAGTTCTTCAATTCCTTGTAAAGGCCACTCAATCGATATTTGCTTATCATTCCATATAAAACCACTCTCAAATTCTGGGTAATAATAATTTGTACACTTATAACTAAATACTGCTTTTTCTGATAAAACTAAAAATCCATGTGCAAATCCTTCTGGAATATAAAGTTGCTTTTTATTTTTATCAGACAGTATTATTCCTTCCCACTCTCCAAATGTTTGTGAATCTTTTCTTAGGTCAACTGCAACATCGAAAACTTCTCCCTCTGTAACTCTGACTAATTTTCCTTGAGGATATTTAGTTTGAAAATGCATTCCTCTTAAAACACCTTTTCTCGAGCTAGACTCATTATCTTGAATAAAACACATATCAAGACCCTGCTCCATAAAATCCTTCTTATTGTAACTTTCCATAAAATATCCTCTTTCATCACAAAACGCATTTGGTTCGACTATATATAATCCGTCTATTTTTGTCTTTATAAAATTAAATTTTCCCATTATAACAAACTCCCTTAATAAAATTTATAATAAATTTTATTTACCATAATTACATATCTTCACTAGCCAAATTTAATAGATATTGACCATACTCAGTTTTTATCAGTGGTTTGGCTAATTTCATTAATTGTTCTCTACTTATGTATCCTTTTGTATATGCAATCTCTTCTAGACATGCTATGTACAATCCTTGTCTTGTTTGAACCACTTCTACATAGTTAGAAGCATCTAATAGACCTTTATGTGTACCAGTATCAAGCCAAGCCATACCTCTTCCTAGAAGTTCTACCTTTAATTTTCCTCTTCTTAAATATTCATTATTTATCGAAGTTATTTCTAATTCACCTCTATCTGATGGTTCAACAAGCTTTGCTATTTCTACAACATCATTGTCATAAAAGTATAACCCTGGTATAGCATAATTAGATTTAGGTATTTTAGGTTTTTCTTCTATTGATAAAACATTAAAATCTTTATCAAATTCTACAACACCAAACGCATTTGGATTACTAACATGATATCCAAATATAGTTGCTCCAGTTCTTTTAACTGCATTCTCTAATCTTTCACTAAATCCATACCCATAAAATATATTATCACCTAATACAAGAGATACACTATCATTTCCTATAAATTCTTCTCCTATTATAAATGCTTCTGCAATCCCATTTGGTTTCTCCTGAGTTGCATATGTTATTTTAAGTCCTAATGAACTTCCATCTCCAAATAGTTCCTCAAATGCTGTTATATCTCTTGGTGTGGATATTATTAGTATATCTTGTATCCCTGCCAACATAAGAACTGACATAGGATAATATATCATTGGTTTATCATATATTGGAAGTGTTTGTTTTGATATACATTTTGTTATAGGATATAGTCTTGTTCCAGACCCTCCTGCTAAAATAATTCCCTTCATATTTATTCCATCCTTAAAATTGTTTTTGTCATATTATGATTATCGGATAAATAAAAGAAATATTTATATTTTATGTAATATCTTATTTTATTTTCTACAATCAGTATATTTATTTCCTATCTATGTCATATACTTTTAGATACTCTTCAATAGACTCTTCCCATACTCTAAACGAATTTAATCCTATTAATTTTAACATAAAATTATCTAGTACAGAGTATTGTGGCCTTTGAACCTTACTTTTAAAATCACTACTTTTAATTGGATTTACTTTTATATCTATATTTTTTAATTCAAATATCTTTTTAGCAAAATCATACCAACTGCATTGACCTTCACAGGTGGCATGATAAACTCCATAATTCTCTGTCTCCATGATTCTTATTATAACCTTTGCTAAGTCTACTGTACTTGTTGGACTTCCAAACTGGTCATTAACCACATTAACTTCTTTGTTTTCTAAAGAAAGTTTTATCATAGTCTTTACAAAATTATTCCCATCACCATATAGCCATGCTGTTCTCAATATAAAGTACTTATGTGAGAATTGTTCCACAAATTTTTCTCCCATAAGTTTACTTTTTCCATACACAGAATTAGGTTCAGTTTTATTATCTTCTCTATATGGATATTTAGAAAAACCATTGAATACATAGTCAGTTGATATATGAACAAGTTTAGCATTAACTCTTTCTGATGCGATTGCTAGATTTTTTGCTCCTAATGCGTTTATTTTATATGCAATTTCTATATTATCTTCACATACATCAACCTTCGTGTATGCTGCACAGTTTATAACTACATCAGGTTTGTTATATAAAATAAAATCATCTACATTAATTTGATTAGATATATCCAAATCATCTCTTGTTGTAGCTAATATAGTATATTTTGGTTGATTCATACTTTGATTGATTGATTTTAATTGGTTGACCAATTCTTTTCCTAATTGGCCATTAGACCCTGTTATTAATATTTTCATTAATTATTTTCATCCTCCAGTAAATATTCAATTCCTCTTAATAATTAATTATAACATAGCTTATATTTTGACTTGCGTAGAATATATTTTTATGTAAGTAAAAAAGAGATGTAATATCAAATGATTATCATCATATTATTACATCTCTCTAAGTCTAAATATTTAAAATATATGTTTTAATTACCAATTAATTATCAGAATCCTATCTAAAATACTTAACTCCAGATTCAAATATCTTTTGGTCTTTTTCACCTATGATATTCTTAAATACTTCCCCACCAATTCTCTCAGAATGTCCCATTTTACCAAACACTCTACCATCAGCACTAGTTATACCTTCAACAGCATAGAATGAACCATTTGGATTAAACTCAATATCATAAGTAGCTTCATTATTAAAATCAACATACTGAGTTGCTACTTGTCCATTAGCAATTAATTCTCTCATAACATCTTCACTAGCAACAAATTTACCTTCTCCATGAGAAATTGCTATATTGTGAATATCTCCAACATTAGTTTGAGCTAACCAAGGAGATTTATTAGATGAAATTCTAGTTCTAGCAATCTTAGCTTGATGACGGCCAATATTATTGTAAGTAAGTGTTGGTGCACTTTCACTTGGAACTCTTATTTCTCCATATGGAACTAAACCTAACTTAATTAACACTTGGAATCCATTACAGATACCTAACATTAGACCATCTTTTTGAGTTAAAAACTCATTTATAGCTTCTTGAACTCTAGGGTTTCTAAATACAGTAGCTATAAATTTACCAGAACCATCTGGCTCATCACCAGCACTAAATCCTCCTGGTAACATTATTATTTGAGAAGATTTTATTTCATTCACTATTGTATCTATAGAATCTTCTATGTCTTTATAAGTTAAATTCTTAAATACTCTTATATTTGCATTAGCCCCTGCTCTTTCAAATGCTCTTGCAGAATCGTATTCACAGTTTGTTCCAGGGAATGCTGGTATAAATACTCTTGGAGTAGCTATACTTAATGATGATTTTTTAGCCTCTCCTTGTGATATATAGCTTATAGTCTCTATTTTTGATTTTACTTCTTCTGTTTTAGTTGGGAATATAGGCTCTAAAGTACTACAATGCGCTTTATATAATTCATCTAATAAAAGTTCTTCGCCTTTAATGAATATACTAGCATCTTTAACTGTACTTCCAAGCACTATGTAATTATATTCATCTAACATGCTCAAATCATCATTTGCTAATTCAAGTACTATATTTCCATAACTAGCTTCAAATAATTTATCATCTGTACATACTTTTTCAGCTTCTTCACTAAACTTAAATCCTATTTTGTTACCAAAAGCCATTTTACTTATTGCTTCTCCCACACCTGCAAATCCTAATGCATATGTTGATAAAACTTTATTTCCATGTATAAGTTCTCTTACTTTATCTAAGTTTTTCTTTAATTCTTCAAAGTCTATAACATCATTTTCTGATTTATTTACACATAACATTACTACTTTTGAATCTGCTTTTTTAAATTCTGGAGATACTACTTTCTTAGCGTCTACTGTATCAACAGCAAATGAAACTAATGTTGGTGGAACTTCAATGTCCTTAAATGTACCAGACATACTGTCTTTCCCACCTATAGCAGGTATCTCAAACTTACTTTGTGCATAAAATGCTCCTAAAAGTGCTGAGAATGGTTTCCCCCATTTTTCTGGATTGTTACCAAGTTTTTCAAAGTATTCTTGGAATGTAAGTCTTGTTGTGCTGTAATTTCCTCCAATAGCAACTAATTTACATACAGATTCTACTACTGCATATAAAGCTCCATGGAATGGACTCCATTTTCCTACTTTTGGATTATATCCATAAGTCATTATTGTAGAAGTATTAGTCTCTCCACCAAGAACTGGTATCTTAGCAACCATACCTTGAGTTGGAGTAGCTTGGTACTTTCCACCAAATGGCATAAGTACTGTATTACCACCAATTGTATTATCAAACATCTCTACTAATCCTTTTTGAGAACAAACGTTAAGGTCTGATAATACTTTTGTAAATTTATCTTTCATACTTGCAGATTTAACATCTTTTACTATTTCATTAGAAGCAAAGAATGTATTTTCTTCATCTACTTTAGCAACATGAACATCAGTAGTTTGTTTTACTCCATTTGTATCCAAAAACTCTCTATTTATATCAACAATTGCCTTTCCATTCCAGAACATTCTTAAATATCCTGTGTCAGTTACTGTAGCTACATGTGTAGCTTCTAAGTTTTCTTCTACAGCTAATTGTATAAATTTATCTTTATTTTCTTTTTTTATAGCTACTGCCATACGCTCTTGTGATTCTGATATTGAAAGTTCTGTTCCATCAAGTCCATCGTATTTTTTAGGAACTAAGTCTAAATTTATATCTAAACTATCAGCAATCTCACCTATAGCAACACAAACTCCTCCTGCTCCAAAGTCATTACATCTTTTTATCATTTGAGCAACTTCTTTATTTCTAAAGAATCTTTGTATTTTTCTTTCGTTAGGAGCATCACCTTTTTGAACTTCCGCACTACAAGTTAATATTGACTCTTCACTATGTTCTTTAGATGAACCAGTTGCACCTCCACAGCCATCTCTTCCTGTTTTTCCTCCAAGAAGAACTATTACATCTCCTGCTTCAGGTCTTTCTCTTACTACATTTTCTTTTGGTGCTGCTGCTATAACCGCACCTATTTCCATTCTCTTTGCAACAAAGTTTTCGTCATATACTTCTGCAACTTGTCCAGTTGTAAGACCTATTTGGTTACCATATGAGCTATATCCATGAGCTGCTTCTGTAGTTATTTTTCTTTGCATAAGCTTTCCAGGTAAAGTGTCCTCTAAAGTTGTTCTTGGGTCAGCACTTCCTGTAACACGCATTGCTTGATAAACATAGCTTCTTCCTGATAATGGGTCTCTTATAGCTCCACCTAAACAAGTAGCTGCTCCACCAAATGGCTCTATTTCAGTTGGATGGTTATGAGTTTCATTTTTAAACATTACTAAATATTTTTCCATCTTTCCATCAACTTCAACATCTACATTTATACTACATGCATTTATTTCTTCACTTTCGTCTAAATCATTTAACTTACCATTTTTCTTTAATTCTTTTACTGCAACTGTAGCTATATCCATTAAGCATATATCTTTGTGTCTGTTTACATATACATTGTCTCTTGAGTTAAGATACATTTGATACGCTTCTTTTACTATATCATTAAACTTACCATCTTCTATTTTTACATTTTCTATTTCAGTCATAAAAGTAGTATGTCTACAATGATCAGACCAATAAGTATCTAAAACTTTTATTTCTGTTATAGTTGGGTTTCTCTTTTCTGCATCTTTAAAGTATTTTTGAACATGTTGTAAGTCTCCTAAAGTCATTGCTAACCCTTTGTCACTTACAAATGATTTTAATCCATCTTCATTTAAATCTATAAATCCATCTAATATTTCAACTGATGTTGGTATCTCAGTTTCCATTTTTAATGTTTCTGGTTTTTCTAAAGATGCTTCTCTACTATCCACTGGATTTATGCAGTAATCTTTTATTTTGCTAAATTCTTCATCAGTTATTTTACCTGATAATATATAAACCTTTGCTGTATTGATAGCAGGTCTTATACCTTGATTTACTATTTGGACACATTGAGCTGCCCAGTCACCCCTTTGGTCATATTGACCAGGTAGGAATTCTATTGCAAATACTCTTTCTCCATTTAATTCTGGTATTTCCTCATAGTATACTACATCTAGATTTGGCTCAGAAAAGATTGTCTTTGCTGCATTTTCGTAAACATCTTCTGATATTCCTTCTACATCATATCTATTTAATATTCTTAAATCTTCTATACTACTTATGTGTAAACTTTCCACTAAATCCTTTTTTAAAGCTTTAGCCTCAAGGTCAAAACCTTCTCTTTTTTCAACTAGTACTCTTCTAACCATTGAGTCTTTATTTTCAGTATTCAACATACCTTATCCTCCATTTTAGAAAAATTATCTTCCTATGTCTGTTCTATAGTGCATCCCTTCAAAGTTTACTTTCTTTATATTTTCATAAACTTTTTCTGCTGCATCCTTAACTGTAGTTGATTTTGCAGTTATACCAATTACTCTTCCTCCATTAGTAACTAAATTACCATCAAGCATCTTAGTACCACTGTGGAATACTACTATATCATCATCCAAATTTTCAAGACCAGTTATAACTTTTCCTTTTTCATAACTGTCTGGATACCCTCCTGATGTAAGCATAACACATACAGCTTCATCATCACTATAATTTATTTCTATGTCTTTTAACTTGTTGTCAAGTATAGCTTCCATTATTTCATGTAAATCTGTTTCTAATCTAAATAAAACAGATTGTGTTTCAGGGTCTCCAAATCTTACATTATATTCAAGTACTTTCTCTCCATCATCAGTTATCATAAGACCAACAAATAAAATACCTTTAAAGTTAAGTCCATCTTTTTTGAATCCTTCTAATGTTTTTTCTAGTACTGTTTCTTTTACTTTATTTGCTAATTCTTCTGTATAGATTTCACTAGGTGAAAAAGTTCCCATTCCACCTGTGTTCGGTCCTTGTTCATAATTGTTTACCTTTTTATGGTCTTTTGCACTTGCCATAGGAACTATTGTATCATTGTCTACAAATGCCAAGATGGAAGTTTCTATACCTTTTAAAAATTCTTCAATTACTATTTTATCTCCAGCAGTTCCAAATTTCTTATCTGACATCATTTCTTTTAAAGTTGCTATAGCATCTTCTCTATTTTCAGGTATTACAACACCTTTTCCAGCAGCTAATCCGTCCGCTTTTATTACTACTGGATACCCAAAGCTATCTATTTCTGATATAGCTTCTTCTAAGTTTGTATATTCTTTATATTTTGCAGTAGGTATGTTATGCTTTATCATAAAATCTTTTGAAAAAGCTTTACTTCCTTCAAGTTGAGCACATTTTTTATTAGGTCCAAATACTCTTAAACCTTCTTTTTCAAATTCATCTACTATTCCCATAACTAGTGGTACTTCTGGACCTACTATTGTTAGACCTATGTTGTTATCCTTGGCAAACTTTAAAAGTCCTTCTACATCAGTATCACCTATATTTACACATTCTGCTACATTTGCGATTCCTGCATTACCTGGCGCACAATAAACTTTTTCTACATTTTTTTCATTGCTTAATTTCCAGCATATAGCATGTTCTCTTCCGCCACCGCCTACAACCAATATCTTCATAATATCCTCCTTAGTGTTTGAAGTGTCTTATTCCTGTAAATACCATAACCATATCATACTTATCACAAGCTTCTATTGAATCTTTATCTTTTATAGAGCCACCTGGCTGAACTACTGCTGATATTCCATATTCATGAGCTAATGTTACACAATCATCAAATGGGAAAAATGCATCTGATGCTAAAACAGCTCCTGTAAAATCTTTATCTTTATTGTTTTCAAGAGCATTTTTTAATGCCCAAATTCTTGATGTTTGTCCACAACCTAAAGCTAGAGTTTGACCATTTTTTACTATTGCAATTGCATTTGATTTCATGTTTTTTACTACTCTCATACCAAATTCCATATCTTTAAGTTGTTCATCTGTTGGTTTTGCTTTTGTTACATTTTCGCTTTTTTCTGCTAATATATTATTTCTATCTTGTATCAATAATTTTCCATCTAAGTATTTCATTTCATATGGTTGTAAACTATTTTCTATCTTAGCTAATTTTAAGATTCTTAGATTTTTCTTTTGTTTAAGTATCTCTAATGCTTCTGGTTCAAAATCGTATGCTACTACTATTTCTAAGAATATTTCATTTAATTTCTCTGCTGTAGCTTTGTCTATAGTAGAAGTTATTCCTACTATTCCACCAAAGATTGATACTTTATCTGCTTCATAACATTTTGTATATGCTTCAAAAGCATCTTTTCCTAATCCTACACCACATGAATTAGCATGTTTTATAGCTACTGAAACTACGTCTTCACTATCTTTAAATTCTCTCATAACTTCTAAGCAACCATGTAAATCATTTAAGTTGTTGAAAGAAAGTTCTTTACCACCTAGTTGTTCATAATTTAAGATTGGATTTTTTGCATTTGATTGTGAATATAAGAAACCATTTTGATGTGGATTTTCTCCATATCTTAAAGTTTGTTCTTTTTGGAAAGTTAAATTTAATATGTCAGGATATGTATCTCCTACTTCTCCAGCAAAATAGCTAGATATTAAAGCATCATATCTTCCTGTAGTTGAGAAAGCTTTATATGATAATTTTTTTCTATCTTCTAATGTCATTGTGTCTGTTTTTAATTTTTCTATTATAGAATCATAATCTTTTATATCTACTACTACTATTACATCTTTATAGTTTTTAGCAGCAGAACGTATCATAGATGGTCCACCGATATCTATATTTTCTATCATTTCATCGTGGCTTTTTCCAGCTTTTAAAGTTCCTTCAAAATCGTATAGATTTACAGCTACTAAATCTATTGAATGTATTTTATGTTCATTTACAGTTTCTACATGAGATTCTTTGTCTCTTTTGTAAAGTATTCCACCATGTATATATGGATTTAATGTTTTTACTCTTCCATCCAATATTTCTGGGAAGTTTGTAACATCTTCAACTTGCATTACATTAACTCCATTTTCTTTTAATGTCTTAAAAGTATTTCCTGTAGATATAATTTCATAGTCTAGCTTATTTAATTCTTTAGCAAATTCAACTACACCTGTTTTGTCAGTTACACTTATTAAAGCTCTCTTACTCATTTATAAACACTCTCCTACCTTGAAGTTTTAATTTATTTTCACAAAAAAGACTTAAACTCTCTTCCAAAATCCTATGTTCAACTTCTAACACTCTTTTTGCAAGTGTTTTTGCATCATCATCTTGATTTACCTTAACTACATCTTGCATTATTATTGGTCCAGTGTCAGCACCTTCATCCACAAAATGAACTGTAGCACCAGTTACTTTAGCCCCATAATCTATTACTCCCTGATGGACTCTTTCTCCATAGAATCCAGCTCCGCAAAATGAAGGAATTAATGATGGATGTATGTTTATCATTTTGTTTCTAAACTCATTAACCAGCTTTGGGCTGATTATTTTTAAATAACCAGCCAAAACTACTAAATCTATTTTATTTTCTTTAAGAATTTCTATTATCTTGTCTTCATTAGTTTCACAAATTGCCTTTATGTTATGATTTTTAGCTCTCTCTAAACCATAAGCATCTTGCTTACTTGAGATAACTACTTTAACCTGACCTTTTATCTTTCCAGACTCAGTACCATCTATAACTGCTTGTAAATTTGTTCCTCCACCAGATATTAAAACTCCTATATTTAGCATAATTCTACACCTTCATGACTATCTACTACTTCACCAATTATATATGCTTTATCTTCTAATAATTCACTATACTTTTTATCTACATAAGAAGCATTGTCATTTTCTCTATTATTTATAAAGTTTACAACATCGTTGGCATTTTCTTTATCTACTATTAAAACTAGTCCAATACCCATGTTAAAACTCTTATGAAGTTCTCTCTCATCTACAGCATTAAAACCTTCTATCATTTTGAATATAGGAGGTTTCTCCCAAGATTTTTTATTTATATCTAATCCTAATCCTTTAGGTATAACTCTTGTTATATTTTCTATAAGCCCTCCACCAGTTATGTGAGCTATAGCTTTTATATCATGTTTAGCTAATACATCTAAAGCTAACTTAACATATATTTTAGTTGGTGTTAAAAGTGCTTCCCCAACGGTCATTCCTAGTTCTTCTACATATTGTTCCATCTTATAATCATAAGTTTCTAAGAATATCTTTCTTATGAAAGAAAATCCATTACTGTGTACTCCACTTGAAGATATACCAACTAATACATCTCCTGATTTAACATCATTTCCAGAAACAATCTTTTCTTTGTCTGCTATACCTACAGAGAATCCTGCTAAATCATAATCATCATCTCCATACATTCCAGGCATTTCAGCAGTTTCTCCACCAATTAGTGCACAACCAGACATCTTACAACCATCTGCTATTCCGCCAACTACTTTTTCTATATGCTCAGGAACTAATTTTCCAAGAGCTATATAATCAAGGAAAAATAATGGCTTAGCACCTTGACATATTAAATCATTTACACACATTGCAACTAAATCTATTCCAACAGTATCATGCTTGTCCATCATTTGAGCTATTTTTAACTTAGTCCCAACACCATCTGTAGATGCAAGCAAAACTGGTTCTTTCATTCCTACAAAATCTTTTAAACTGTATAATCCACTAAAGTTTCCTAAATCTCCAACTACATTTCCATCATAAGTTCCTTTAATTTTCCCTTTTATAAGGTCTACTGCTCTATTTCCTTCATCTATATCTACACCTGATTCTTTATATGTTAACATGAAAGTAGTTCCTCCTTATCAATTTTTTTAACTGGGTATTCTCCATCAAAACAAGCTTTACAGAAAGTAGACTTATGTTCTGCTGCATCTAACATTCCTTCTATATCTAGGAATTTTAAACTATCACATCCAATATATTCTCTCATTTCTTCTACGTTGTTACTTGATGCAATTAACTTAGAGCGATTTGGAGTATCTATTCCATAATAACAAGAGTAAGCGACTGGAGGAGATGTTATTCTAAGATGAATTTCTTTTGCTCCTGCTTCTCTTAAAGATTTTACTAACTGTTTAGATGTAGTTCCTCTTACTATTGAATCATCTACTAAAATTATAGATTTTCCTTTTATTACTGTTGAAAGAGGATTTAGTTTTATTTTTACAGCTATTTCTCTTTCCTCTTGTGTAGGTTTTATAAATGTTCTTCCTACATATCTATTTTTAACTAGACCTTCACTTATTTTTAATCCACTAGCATTTGCATAACCAATAGCCCCTGGCCAACCTGAATCAGGAACTGGAACTACTACATCTGCTTTTACATTTTCATCTTGAGCTAATCTTTCCCCACATTTAATTCTGAATTCATATGCATTTACATTATCTATAGTTGCATCATTTCTTGCAAAGTATATGTGTTCAAATATACAACTTTTCTTAACTGGTTTATAATTTTCTGAGTAAAAATATGATTTTAATTCGCCATCTTTAACTACTATTATTTCTCCTGGCTCTACATCTCTTACAACTTCTCCGCCAAGTATGTCTATTGCACAATTTTCTGATGCAAATATATATTCATCACCCTTTTTACCAAGTACAAGAGGTCTAAATCCATGTGGGTCTCTAACTGCAACCAATTCATCTTGACTCATTATTACAAGAGCATATGCACCTTTGATATAGTCCATTGTTACTTTTAAACTTTCTACTATATCACCTTTGTAATATCTTGCAAGTATATATAAAATTACTTCTGTATCTGAATTAGTTTGGAACATATATCCATCTTCTTCTAGCATATCTTTTAAATAATTTGCATTTACTAGATTTCCATTATGAGCTATAGCTAATTGTCTTTTTCTGCAACTTCCAACTAAAGGCTGACAGTTAGAAACATGACTTCCTCCAGCTGTTGAATATCTAACATGTCCAATACCTATATTTCCTTTTAACTTAGATAATTCACTTTCCTTAAAAACATCTCCAACTAATCCCATATCTTTTTTGTACTTAATTTCTCCATCATCTAAAAGAGCTAAACCACAGCTTTCCTGCCCTCTGTGTTGCATAGAATATAAAGAATAATATAGTTCTTTAGTTACATCTTTATTAGAGTAAATCCCTAAAACTCCACACATACATTTGCCTCCTATTTATTATTCATTCTCGAAAGTACTTCTGTATAACCTTCTACAAGGTCTCCAAGGTCTCTTCTAAATCTGTCTTTGTCTAATTTTTCATTTGTGTTTACATCCCAAAGTCTACAAGTGTCTGGTGATACTTCATCTGCCAATATTATGTTTCCTTCTGAATCTTTACCAAATTCTATTTTAAAGTCAACTAACTTTAGGTTTAATTTTAAGAAGAATGCTTTTAGCAATTCATTTATTTTTAGAGTTTCTTCTCTTAAGAATTTTAATTCTTCTCTAGTTGCTAATTTCATTGCCACTGCATAATCGTCATTTAGCATTGGGTCACCATAATCATCATTTTTATAGCTTATTTCAAAGATTGGCTCATCGAAAACTACACCTTCTTCAAGACCAACTCTTTTGCAAATAGAACCAGCAGCAATATTTCTTACTATCACTTCTAATGGTAAAATTTCTACTTTCTTAACTAACATTTCTCTATCTGATAAACTTTTTATAAAGTGTGTATTTATATTATTTTCTTTTAACATTTCAAAGATTATTGTTGATATCTTATTATTTAGTATACCTTTTGAAGATATTTCTGCTTTTTTTTCTCCATTAAATGCTGTTGCATCATCTTTATAATAAACAACATATTCATTTTCATTATCTGTAGAATATACTTGTTTTGCTTTTCCTTCATATAATAACATTTCTGTTACCCCCTTAAATTCTTGTCGTCTTCTAGCACCTTTTGTGCCATTTCTTCTCTATATGATTTCAAATCTTCTTTTAATTTTGGGTATTTTAGAGTCATTATTTGTAATGCCAATAAAGCTGCATTTAAACCTAAATCTATTGTAACTGTTGCAACTGGTATTCCTTTTGGCATTTGAACTATTGATAAAAGTGAGTCTAATCCATCCATAGTTGATGATTTAATAGGCAATCCTATTACTGGAATTAGAGTTTGTGAAGCTATTACACCTGGTAGATGTGCTGCTTTTCCTGCTGCTGCTATTATTACATCTGTATCATCTTCTATTTCTTTTAGGAATATTGAAAGTTGTTCTGGTGTTCTATGAGCAGATAATGCTCTTGCTACAACTTCTATTCCATATTTTTCAAGCAGTTTTATCCCTTCTTCTAATTTTGGATAATCTGATTTTGAACCCATAACTACTGCTACTTTCATTAGACTTCCCCTCTCCGTTTATAAGTTATTTTAAATTTTAAATCATTCGCATTATTATACGAATTATACACCTTAAATTTTATATTAATATACATATATTATCAACTCTTTTTTGAAATTTTTTAAAAAAAATATTCCTTGTATTTTTTTCATTCGCCCCCTTGCGAACTTTATTTACTTTTTTTGATACCTAACAAAATTACTTTTCATTTATTTATTATTTTTTGATAAATAAATATATTTTATATAATTTAGAGTAAACTTACATAATATTTTTTAAATTATAATATTCATAATTCAGTAAGATACTCACTTCTATAAGATATTTACATCAAAATCTATACTAAAAAAGGAAGTTGATTATCATAAATCATCCTCCTTATTCATAGATATACAATTTTATAGTTGTTGACTTACAAAATATCTAGTTTTTAATTTTATTTTACCAATCAATTTATATCTTATTAATAGTTAAATGTCTTTAAATAATTTTTTGTACAATAATGGTATTTCTTGATAATCCAAAATTATAAAGTCAGGTTTATAAACCAACTCCTCTACCCTATGTTCCCTATGATTCATCCAGATACTCTTCCATCCAGCTTTTTTAGAACCTACTACATCATTTTTATAAGAGTCACCTACATAATATGTATTTGCCTTATCTAAATTCATAAATTTCTCAGCCAATCTAAAAATATTAATATCTGGCTTAGAAAAACCAACTTCACTAGAAATAAAAATATTCTCTTCATCAACCCATTTTTCAATATTTAATTGCTTTAATTTCATTCTTTGATGAGAAGATGGTCCATTAGTTATAATTCCAATATTAATATTTTTTTCTTTAGCAAAATTTAAAACTTGCTCCATTTCTGGGATTAGAGTTATTTGTGATTGTTGATATATATACTCATCTTGAAAATTTTGAGCATCTTTTTCTGTAATGGCATTTCCTAATTCTTTAAAAGCTTTCATTATTCTATACACATGCATTTTTTCAATTGGCATCTCTCCACTCTCAGTCAAATGAAATACCTCATCACTATACTTTCTGCTACTTATATATAAATCCTTAACAGAAACATTCTTTATTGAAGAAAACACTTTATCATATGCAATATAAAAAGGTGTTAACTGATTGTATAAAGTATCATCTACATCAAAAATTAAATTAATCAAAATATTAGTCCTCCAAAATTTAATAGTGGTAAATATAATTATAACTATAAATACCTAGTATAACAATACTTACCACTATAAGTCCTATTATTTATTTAAAATTCTAGTAGTTACACCCTTTAGATTATAACATTCTGCATAATCACGTAAAGGACGCTTAATATGGTCTACAACAAATCTTTGACCATCAATGTTATTTTTGCTTAAATTACTATAAAGCACTTCTATCTCTCTTTTAACATCATCATTATTGAATGTATAGTGACCTGCAATATCTAATATCTCATTAGATATTACTTCATCCTTAAATATTTCTTCAGTAGTTAAACTTTTTTGTTCTCCCATTACCCATTTTCTCCAACGTCCACATTCAATAGCATCTACAAGAAGAACATGTCTAATATTTGAAGTTTTTTCAATTAATCCTTCTTCCTTTAGTTTTCTTTCAACTTCTGCTAGCTTTAAGTATGCTCTAGTCTCTTCAGTACCATATTGAGGAGCAACATTTGTCGCAATAATTTGAGATGGTATATGCTCTAATAAAGTCACATCATCCAAATAATCTCCATTATGTTCTTTTAAACCAACTCCATACTTTTTAGCCATTTGAGCTAAATCATAAGCATTCTTAAAATTAAAAGTTCCTACTTGCTCTGTTTTTCTAGTTAGAGTCCCTGTCTGACCAACTATAAATGTTGGCATTGGTAAATCTCTCTTTTCAAGTTCAACTTTTAATCTAGTTATAAATGTTTCATATGTCTCAGTTGAAGTTAATCCTCCATTTGTTTCCTCTGTCCCAACTTCATATCCTATCTCTGGAAAATTAAGTCTTTTTCTTTCTTTTTCGCAATATTCAATTAATTCTACAGTTCGTTCTAAGACTATATCCAATGGAATCACTTTCCCCATTTCAAATGGATCTTTTGTAGGGTCAATCATTAGTAAATCAAAACCTGCCTCAATATCAGCTAAATAAGATTTTTTTCCTAATTCCATAGCTTTGTCAACAGGTAAATGGTCATTTCTTTCTTTATCTCTTTGCCATGGCCCTCCATGGTCTCTGCATAAGTAATATAAACCATCAAATCCAACTTTATCAGCTATTCTCTTAATATCTCTTGTGAAAGTTTCTTGATTCCAACCATTTACATAGCCTCCACCTAGCTCATCTGCATCTACTTGATTTCTACTGGCAATAAACATTAAAGGAAAATCATCATCTTTCGCTAATTCAAAACTCGCTTGTAACAAATTAGGTGACATAGGACCAATCCCTAAAAGTGTTGCACTTTTCCCCTCTTCTTGTAAGTCTAGTAATCGTTGTACGACAGTTTTTATTGGTAATTTTTTCATTACTATATCTCCTTTTATTCTATTTTTTAAGATGTTTTTAAAGATATTTTTAATAAAATCTTCAATAAAAACATCTTTATGTTATATGTAAAATAAATCAAACTTTATTGAAAAGTATCTTTTATTTTCTTAATTAATGCATCAGATTTTTTAATAATGTCAGACACACTCATTCTTACTACTTTCTTTCCTTTAAAACGCTCCATATTTCTAATCTCAACATCATTAGTTAATATCACACAGGCTGCTTCTTCAATTTCCTTAGGTGACAACTCATTATCTATTCCAGAACTTCCTTGAGTTTCAACCTTTATTTCTATTCCAAATTTTTTTGCTGATAATTCAAGTGATTCAGCTGACATGTAAGTATGTGCTACTCCACTAGGGCAAGATGTTACTGCTACAATTTTCATATCTTCATCTCCTTTAAGTTTATAGTTATACTAAGTTTATAGTTATACATGTTTTTTTTAAAATTTTATATAAACTAATTTATTATTTCATATATCTATAATTCTTCGAATATCAATTCAATAGAATCATCTATATCTTCTTCAATTTCTTCATCTTCTTTTACATCTTTCTTTACTAATTTCATCAATATTGCGACAACAACTGCTCCAGTTAGTACAGATGCTATATACCCCAACCTGTTATCAACAACTGGAAGTACTATCAAGCCTCCCCAAGGAGCATGATTTAAACATCCTAATAAAAAAGCCATAATATTTCCAATAATTGAACCAGCCATAATACAAGGAATTACTCTAACAGGGTCCGCTGTTGCAAATGGAATAGCTCCTTCCGTGATTCCAACACATCCCATTAGAAGTGATGCTTTTCCTGAATCTCTTTCTTCTTTACTAAATTTTTTTGGGAATAATAATGTTGCTAACCCTAATCCAATTGGAGGTATACAAATCGCAACGCCAACCCCTCCCATTAAGTATGGAAGTGTATCAACTTGTGTTTGAGCAAAAGTCGCAGCAACTTTATTTATAGGGCCACCCATATCAGAAGCTATCATTCCTCCCAAAATACCCCCTAAAGGAATCTTTGAAACACCAGACATTCCATTTAACCAGTTCGTCATCCATGCCATAAAAGAAGCTATAGGTTCTCCAATTAAAAATACAATTATGCCACCTGTAATCAATGTACCAAGCAAAGGATAAATAAATATGGAACCTAGAGTTCTCATTGTAGGAGCTAATTTTATTTTCTTTAGTTGTAAGACAACAAATCCTGCTATAAATCCTGCTATAATACCACCTATAAAACCAGCATTTACTTCTTTTGCTAAATATGCACCTATCATACCTGGTGCTAGCCCTGGTTTATCTGCCATACTAAATGCTATATATCCACCTAATATTGGGATAAACAAAGCTAGACCTGCAGCACCAATTTGATTTAGTTTAGCTAACCATCCAGTTTCAGGAACAGCAGCTTGTCCACTTAATGTTACTGACAAAGCAAATAATATTCCCCCAGCAACTACAAATGGAATCATATATGATGTTGCTGTCATAAGATGTTTTTGTAAAAACTTTAAAATCCTCATTTTAATCTTCCTCCCCTATCTTTTCTTTTATAAGATTATAAACTGTTTGTTCATCTGACTCTCTAATTTGATTTCTAAAACTCTCATGCATCAATAAACGTGCCAGTTTTGATAAAATCTTTAAATGAAGATTATTTTCATTATCTTTTGTTACTGATATTAAAAATATCAAATCTACTTTTTCACCTTCTTCTGTCCATTCAATAGGAGCATCAAGCTTTCCAATTGTAATACAAGAATCTTTGACCCCTATACTTTGACTATGAGGTAGACCTATACCATGCCCAATATATGTTGATAAAGTTTCCTCTCTTTTTAAAACATCTTCTAAAAATTGATTTTTATCTCTTAAATACCCCTCTTTTGATACTACATCCACTAATGATGTAATAGCTTCTTCTTTTGAATCTGCTTTCATTTTGAATGAGCATTTTACATTGACTAATTTACTCATACAGTGACCTCCTCCTCATATTTATGAATTAAACCTTCTGCTTCTTCTTTTGTCCTTGTACTTTCTAACATACTAATAAAATTAGTCTTATAAACCATTTTAGTTAAATTAATTATTGCTGGAATTTGCTCTTTTTTATCTCTACTTGCTAGACAAAATATAACTTTAACCTTTTTATCACCAAAACTAATTGGCTCTTTACATATTAGTAAACTTATTGAACTCACTTTAACTAATGAACTATCATTCCCATGTAATAAAGCAAACTCTTCATCTTTTACAGCATAAAAACCTACATTTTTCAAAATATCTATAATATTATCAGCATATTGTGTTGATACAAAATCACAATATGCAAGTATATTTGAACTAATTTTAACAGCATCTTCCCACTTCACTTCTTTATCAATTATGCTGATAGTATCAGCCCCTATTAAATCACTTAATTTAAGTTGTCTAGATAATATCCTTTCATCACTATATCCGAGTTCTTGCCATATGATACTCAACACTCTTTTTTGAGCATCTTCTTCTAAGAAATCTAGCCTTTTTTTAATTGATATATAATTAGTCAGGACATTCTTTCTTTTTATTCCTTTTTCTTCAAGTTTTAGATAATCGTTTTCTTGTAAAAATGGATTAATCTCAATAACTACTTTAGGTAAAGTTGCAGCTATCTTTGATGTTGTTATAATGAAATCGATATTTTCCCAGTCCTTATAATCTTGCAATTTATATGCTGGAATACTGTCCAATATATTTATTTGATAATCATTTATTAGAGTATCTTTTAACATAGCAATTACTCCATATCCAAATCCACAAACTAATAATATATTTTTATAATTATTTCTCTCATTTCTTTGTACGCTTCCTAAAAAGTGTATTGCTAAAAGTATTATTTCATTTTCATTTCTTATTTGATTTAACATCCTATTCTTTTGTATAGAAACCTTAGTAGCTTCAAGTACATATTGATATTTATCTGGTATAACATGGAATAGTTCTTCATAGATTTGTATGTTTTGTTTGATTCTTTCTATTAATGGAGCAATATGATTAAGTAAACCTTTATAAAGAATCATATCTTCTTTGAAATCAACACTTAGTATTTCTGACATATTGTAAATTAAATCTTGAACTATTATTTCTGTACTAATCAAATCCATATCTTCATTTAAACTTGCATATTTATTTGTAAAAAACACAAAACTTTTTAACAATAAAATTTGTTCTTTGGTCAATTTCTTTTGAATGATTTGTTCAAATTCTTGGTCAAACTTATTTTCAAAATACGGCTCACTTAATGAAGAAGATTCTAAAGGATGTTTTTCATCTGAATGTATGTACCATGTAAAAAGAAAAATATTTGAAACATACCACGTAAAAGATTCATCGTTTAAAGTCCAATCCATTTGGGAAAGTAAATCTGTTGACCAGTTATATATATCATTCAAAGAAATTCCTTTGAATATTTGTTCAATAATCTTCACTAAATACTGCTCAAACACACTTAAATCAGACTTTTCTTTACCAAATAGGTAAGAATATGATTTTAATATACTTAGTCTTTGTTTATATATAGTGTTTTCATCTCCACTTATTTTGAAAGTCTTATCATATGTGATAGTTATTTTGTTTCTTTCTAATTCATTTGATAAAACATTAAGGTCGTTTTTAATTGAACTTCTAGAAACCTGGAATTCTTTGCTCAACTTTTCTAAATTTAGCTTATCTATTTTAAACATTGATATAATTTTCATAATAGATACTCTCTCAGTTAAAGAAAACACATAGTCATTATTATCTATATATACTACTTGGAAATCTTTAGGAATAATTAATATACCTTTATTTATCTTTTGTATTAATGGTTTCTTTAGTGACTGTAAAACAATATTTAAATTATTTATGTCATATCTAACTTTTCTTTCTTCTATACTTAGTTGTTGGCTAATCTCCCTATAACTTGTCTTCTCTTTTTCCTTTAGAAAATTCATAATGAGTAACATTCTTCCACTTATCATATTTTCCCTCCTTTCAAAATAATTAGAGTTATCAATACTGCAAATTTTATGTTATTCTGTATATTTTAGTTTTTTTATGTCTAAAAATAGTAACTATCTTTCTATATTCAGAATAATACAATAAAGCTTTAACTACAACTTACAATATTTGAAAATTGTTTTTACAAAATCTGTAGACATATTTTTATCAAAAAATATAATATTTATATTTAAAACTTTATACCATCTACTGATTACAATACATTTTAATATTACATAGTATTTTCAACGCTTTATTCATAACTACTATATATCTATAACTATATGGGCAATAGTTAAATAGTTAAAGATTTTACTTAAAAGTAAAACTATATCTGAATATTTAATCATACAAGTAAAAAAGGCAAGCTATATATTTAAATTATATAACTTGCCTAAATATTTTATTTTAGAACTCTAATCATTAGATATTTTCAAATTTTTTATTTTATTATCATTATATGTGAATTCTTCAAACTCAGATATTGATAATGGCTTTGAGAAAACATAACCCTGAACATAATCACATCCAATACTTCTTAAGAAATGTACTTGTTCAACTTCTTCAATACCTTCAGCAATTACTTTCATGCCAAGCCTTCTACTAAGTTCAATAACAGATTCTACAACAATTTTACCACGTTCTATATCATTTTTATTCACAAAAAATGAACGATCTAATTTAATTATCTCAACTTTAAAATCCTTTAATATTCCTAATGATGAATATCCAAATCCAAAATCATCTATAGAACATTTAAAACCTTTACTATGAATATCATCTATTACATCAATAGCTTCTGGGCTTTCTAAAAAAATAGATTCAGTAAGTTCTAAGTCTATTAACCATGTAGGCACATTATATTTATTACATATCATCTCATATTTTTCTAAGAATAATTTATCCTTTAAATGTTGCCTTGATACATTAACAGAAATTCTTAATAACTCTTTACATTCTTTTATCCATTTAGAAATCAATTTACATGTTTCTTCAAGCACATACAAGTCTAATTCACATATAAATCCGTTTTTTTCAAAAAGAGGAACAAAATCACTTGGATAAATCATTCCTTTTTCTACACTATTCCAACGAACAAGAGACTCCGCGCCTCTAATTTTTCCAGTTTTTATATCAACCTTTGGTTGTAAGCATATAAAAAATTCTTTATCTGCAAGAGCCTTTTCCATTAAATTTGATAATTCCTTTTCAAATATCAATCTATTTTTTTCTATATCGCTATAAAAATTAAAATCACTTTTATGAGTTTTATTAAAACTTTTTCTTGCTGTATTTACATGGTCTTGTATTGTTATTAAATCTTCATTATGATTTTCAATAGTGTAAATACCTACTGATATTCTTAAAAAGTATGGGTTTTCTTTGTCTTTATTAAAATAATTAATCTCATTTTCTATTTTATACAATAATTCTAAAACTTCTAATACTGGTCGATTCTTTATAAATAGATAGAATAAGTCTGCATCATGACGACATACAAACTCTTCATCATTAACAATATTCTTTTCCAATACATTATAAATATATTTAAGTGCATTATTTCCTTTTTCACTACCAAAGCAGTCATTTATTAGCTTAAAATCTTTTATGTTTATTGCTATCATCATATAAGTACTATCAGGTGACTTAGAAATTAAAGGTTTTATTAACATACTAAATTTTGTTGAATTAATACCATTTGTTATATTATCTAAATAAGCAATATCTTCAATTTGTTTTATATATTTTCTTCTAATAGTATATAAAAGCCATGTTATAATTCCAATAATAAAAATAATCATAAAGGTCATTATTATTGTAAAAATGTTTAATTTATTCAATTCACCTAAGACAGCTTCCTCAGGCACTATAAGAACAAAATACCAATCATTTAAATCTTTTGTTACTGGATGATAAGTTAGCAAACACTTTACATTTTTTGATGAAGTTATTGTAATTTCTCCTGATTCTTCACTCTTAAAGTCATCCATCATTTTGGGAACCCAATGCTCATTTATAGCACCTCTATATTTATGACTAATATCCTTTATCAACTCACTATTTTTACCTATAAAGAGAGGTTTCCCCTTAGTATTAACAATTTCAATAGTTCCTTCTCCATTAAAACTGTCAATACTAAGAATATTATTCACACTTTCTTTTTGAGAAACACCTACTAAAATACTAGATACCTCATGTTTATCATCAAATATAGGTACACTGTAGAGTACAACATCTAGTGACTCTATAAGTTCTGTATATTCTTTACCTTCTATTCCCTTTTTATATGAAACAGTATTCTCTAAGTCCAATTTTTTTCCACTTAAAAACTCTGCTTCACCTTTTAAATCAATTATCCCAATATCAGAATATTCATAACTAGTTTTTCTTTTTGCTAAGTAATCATATCGACTATCGCCTTCATATTGTTTAATAAAATCTGCCATTAGTCTTAAATCAGACAAAATAAACTCAATTTGATTGTCAACATTTGCTACAATTTGTGTAGATACATCGTTTAAATAGTTTTTAGTTTGCTTATTAGATATGTTGTACAGTTTTACAGTAGTAAAAACAGTAATTACAAGAATTGAAATAATAAGTGCACATAAAATTATAGACAAAACCATATTGTTTTTTTCGTACCTTGATAATTTCATTTTTTGTCCTCCAAATTATAAGTCCATTTTTAGTATAAATACTAACTCTACAAATTTTATTACTAAAAATCTATCCACACTATATTATAATAT
>NZ_JAGWCT010000013.1:0-62642 GCF_020657815.1 Clostridioides sp. ZZV15-6597
AAATTGAATCCAAAAAAGGTGTCCCCAGGGGACATACAGAGAAGGAGTTTAAAACATATTATGGGAGAATATTATATTGAATGTTTTAATGAAGAAGTAGATGAAATAAGATTTTTATATAAAAAGTTTGCTGTCAACTCGAATTTATCTGAGAATATTTTAGATAGAAAAATTGTATATGCTAAAAGTGGAGCAATACTTCTAGGTGCATTATATGGATTTGTAAGACAAAAAAACAAATACAGTGATGAATATAAAATATTTAAAGAAATAGAAAAAATATTAGATTCTGATGATGTTATAAGTTTAGAAAAATCTAATATTTATTTTGAACAAATTAAGGGGATGGCATTGACTCTATGGAAAATATATCTGAAAAATATAAAGACAGAGATAATGAGAACACTAATAGTAAAAGAATTAAAATCCAATTTAAAAGACTTTTATTATGAATATTCTTTAAGAATCAATATAAATAAGATACATAAACTGGATTGATTTGATGATAAGAGTAAGTTGTTAGAAACTATAAAAGTATAAATAATATTGCTAATGATGGGGGATTTAATTACATGGATAAAACTATAGAAAAACTAGCAAAAGAAATGTTGGATGGTTATGATAATTCCTTAAATGAGGAAGAAAATAAAAGGTTAGAATTGATTATAGAGAGGTGTATGGCAGAAAACTTTTCTCTTAATGGGTGGAAATTGGTTGATGTTCCATATGAAGATGAAGAATTAATAATGATGAGTTTTTGTAATGATAAAAATAATTTAGATTTTTGTGTATATGAAAATGATGCAGTTCCATATATCTTAACAGAAGGAATTTATTATCCTAGAAATGTGATAAAAAAGGCAATATATACTGATACAAACATTGATTATATATGTAGACATATTATTAGACGAAATACTGATATAAAGAACTTATCAAAAGAAATATTAAATAGTTTTTGTGTTTTGTCAGAAGAAGAGTATGAAGGATAAAAAACAATTTATATAAAAAAATGATAAGGAGATTATTTTATGAATGATGTGAATTTAATTGGAAGATTAACAAGTTCTCCAGAATTAAAATGTAAAGCAAATGGTAAATATGTTCTTTATTTTAATTTGGCTGTAGATAGTCTGAAAAGTACAGATTTTATACCAATAGAAGTTCATGGGATATTAATTGAGAAATATTCTACTGAATTAGAGAAGGGGCATAAAATAGCTTTGAGTGGAAAGATAAATAGCAAAAACTATGGTGCTAACAAGGAAAAAAGATATTTTAGTGTTTCTACTAGTTACATAGAATATTTAACAAGTAAAAGTGTAGAAAATAAGAGTAATGATAATGAACTAAAATATACTCCAGAGCCAATTACAGATGACGATGAAATACCATTTAAATTTTAAATATTAGATGAAATATAAAGAAAAAGATGTCCCCTAGGGACTTTTTTTTAATTGGAGGAAAAGATATGAAAAGTGTTATTATAGCAGAAAAACCTAGTTTATCTCGTACGATAGTAGGTGCAATAAAAGAAGGTTTTAGTAAGAAAAATGGTTATTACGAAAATAATGATTATATAGTTACATATGCTTTTGGACATCTATTTGAATTATTCGATATAGATGATTATTTAAATAGAGAAAAAACCTATTGGAATATTGATGATATACCTTTTGTTCCAAAAGAATTTAAGTTTAAATTAAAATCTGATGATGGTGTTAAGAAACAATTTGATACAATAAAAGAACTTGTAAATAGATCAGATGTAAATGAAATAATAAGTTGTGGTGATGCAGATAGAGAAGGCGAAGTAATCATAAGGTTAATCTTAAATGAAATAAAAGTAGATAAAAGAGTAAAACGATTATGGCTACCAGCACAAACAGAAAATGATATATTAAACGCATTGAATGATTTAAAAGATATTAATAAATACGATAATCTGTATTCAGAAGGTCTATTAAGAACCCATGTAGATTGGCTTTATGGTATAAATCTAACCAGATTTGTAACATTAAAAAAGAATAAAACTTTCTCAGTGGGAAGAGTAATAATTCCAATTGTAGATGTTATTTATAAAAGAGATTTAGAAATAGAAAAATTTGTATCTAAAGATTATTTTCAGCCTGAATTAACTATATTAAAAAATGGAGAAGAAATAAGGTGTAATGTAAATGACTTGAAATTTGATTCAAAAAGTAATTGCGATTCAGAAGTACTGAAACAAAAAGAGTATAATTTAGTAGTTAAAAATATAGACATAAAAGAGGTCAAAAAGAGTCCTAAAAAATTGTTTTCACTTGATAAACTTCAAAATAAATTATCAAAAAATTTAAAATTAAGTGCTGATGAATCATTAAAGATTATACAAAATTTATATGAAAAAGGATATGTTACTTACCCTCGTACAAATACAGAATATCTTGCTGAATCAGAAAAAGAAAAGATAAAAAAAATTATAAATATACATGATTCTGAAAGTAGAATATTAGAAATGAAAGATAAAAAGAGTATATTTGATGATACGAAGATTGAAAGCCATAGTGCTATAATACCAACCGAAAAATTACCAAAAGATGATTTAGATAGTATTGAAACTAGTGTATACAATATTATAAAAAACAGATTTATATGTAATTTTTTAAAAGAACAAACTCTTTTAGAAGAAACTATTACAACTTTAGAATTTGGTGAACATGAAATAAAATTTAAAGGAACAGTTATAAAAAAATTAGGATATTTAGCATATGAAAGCGACTTGAGCGAGAAGGCAGTTCCTAAATTTTCTCAAGGAGAAAAATTAGATTTTAACATAGAAACTGTAAAGAAAAAAACTCAACCACCTAAACATTTATCTCTTGAAGATTTAAATAATTATCTAAAAAATCCATTTAAAAATGATGAAATGACAGAAGATGAAGAATACAATTTAATGTTAAAAGGGGTTGAGATAGGAACTGTTGCTACTAGAGCAGAAATAATAAATAAAGCTAAAAAGTTAGAATATATCGAAGAAAAGAAAGGTACATTTTTCATAAAAGAATTAGGGAGAATATTAATCGAATCTCTTGGTGAATTAAACATTAATATGGATAAAAATAAAACTGTTGAATTATCAAAAATATTAAAACAAGTATACAGAAAAGAAATAGAATTTGATAAGGCTATTGAACTATATTCAAATGATTTAGTTAATATAATAAACAATAGCAAGGCTATTGAAGTAAAAAAAATAGACTCTAATGTGAAAGAAAAAGAGGTTATAGGTGTATGTCCTAAGTGTAGAAAAAATATATTTGAAGGTCCTAAAAGTTTTTATTGTGAGGGCTATAAAGATGTAAACAAGTGTACTTTTTATATATCTAAAGAAGATAACTTTTTTCAAACTAGAGGAAAAAAACTAACAAAGACAATGGTTAAGAATCTACTAAAAGATGGAAAGGTTAAAGTTAAAGGATTTAAGAAAAAAGATGGGTCTTGTTCTTATGATGCGATAGTAAATATGGACTCAAAAGGAAAATGGGTCAATTTTAGTTTACAATTTGATAGTAAAAAGATTAAAAGATAAAGAAGAGAAAGGGAACATTTTATATGGATAAAATAAAAGAAAAGGTAAGAAAATTTTTGAATACATTACCTCAAAAACTAAATATAGTATATAAAAAAATAAGTCAAAATAAAGCCTTTATATATTATGTTATTCCAGTATGCATGATTCTAGGATTTTCATTTTTTTTAATTCAAAAACTATTTTTTCATCTAAAGAGGATATAAATAGCACACCATTGTACGTTGAACAAACACTAGGAAGTACAAATATAGCTTTAATGAATAGAAGATATAATCCTATAGATAAAAAAGTAGAGTTTATAATATCTGGAGAGCAACAAGATAAATTAAAGGAAAGTAATCTGAAATTTGAACTAAGAGAAAAGAAGAATCCTACTATTTCAATACCACTAGAAAGTAAGAGATTGGATGAAGATAACTATGTTATTATAGCAAAAATTCCTAAAAATTGGGAGGTATTATCTTTATCTATTGTTGATGAAACAAAAGATTATTTGGATGCTATTGATTCTGTAAAAAAAGAAACAGACTATATAAATAATATTAATAATTTAGATAAACAGACTACATCTAAAGATAATAATAAAGTAAGAATTTATACAGATTCAAGAAAGATAGAAAAAGATTATAAAATGAAAGAAAAGAATAAATATGAGTATTTAATTCAATTAACAAATAAGAAAATTGAATTTATAGAAGGAGAAATAGGTAAGCAAAATAAATTAATAGATGCTGAAAAAGAAAAACAAGACAAGTTGATATATGAAATTAATAAAATAAGAAGTGATGAAAGATATAGAACAGATAAAGAAAAAGAGGATACTAAATATGAAATAAGTTCCTTAGAGAGTACAAAAAAAGGTTCTAAAGAAAACGTAGAGTTGTATAATAATCAGATTAAAGAATATAGAGAAAAAATTAGTAAACTAAGATTAAAAGTAAAAGATTATGCAAGAAAAAATCATTAAATCTATACAAAAAAACCAAAAAAACATGTGTTTTTGGTGGTCTAAGAGTGGTCTAAATGTGTATTTTTGAGTGATTTTCTGACCCCAGAGAAAATGACCTATAAAATAAATAGTATTTTGACCTTAATTAAAGAGTTTTGCTAGGCTTTGCCTAGCTCCCCATGTTATGGAATAAATGAAATTTATGGAATATGGGGACAAAAACTCCTTATGCTCTTTTTTTTAGGAGAAACGAGTAAAAAAAACTACCAATAATAGATTTTGAGAAATAAAGATGTATATAAAAGTGTGGAGATATAACTATGATAAATACAGACTTAGAAATCTTTTTAAAACGCTTTATAAAAAAATATAATATTACTTTACAAAGCGTTGAGTTAGAAAAAAATATTAATGAAAATAGTCAAACTAAAAAAATTGTATCAATAAGTGACTATAAAAAACAAAAGAAGGTGAACGATATTGGGAGAAATAAAAATTAGAAATTTACCAGATTTTGTTATAGAAAAAATAGATATAATGGCAAAGAAAAATGGCATGAAAAGAGAACCTTTTTTAAGAAAACATTTAGAAAATTTAGTAGAATCAGAAGAGATATTTAAAATTGAAGATAAATATAAATTACTTTTAGAAAAGTTTTTAATAGTACTTGAACAAAATTCAGAAGAGATTCAAAAAAATAGGGAAGTACTGAATTTATTTATGGAAGAAAATGTAATCTCTTTAGAGGAAAATTAGGAGATGGATATGCATAAAATACATGTGAGTTTGGATGAGAAAAGTTTTGAATTTATAGAAACTTTAAAGAAAGAAAAAAACTCTAATAGAAGCAAAATTATATCAGATATAATAAGAGAATATATGAATAATATGAATGAATATGAGATATTTGATATTATAGCTGATAAACTATTAGATAGAATGAAAATATACTTATATAGTACTAAAAAGACAACAAATATTATAGATGAAAATGTTCAAATATTAATAGAATTAATAAATGGAATTTATCTTAAAGAAGAATATGTTGATGTAGTTTCAACTGATGTAATTTCTTCTAAAGCTTTAGATTCATCAAAGAAAATAGTTAAAGAGAGACAGATATTAAATAAATATAAAAAGGAAGGAAAATTATATTAATGTCTACTCCAGGTGTGATACATAAATCAAGATTTGTTATATCTACTTCAGAAGAATTTAAAAATTATATTGATTATGTAGATAGGGATGAAGCAATAAGAAATAATGCTTATAGTAGATATTCAGCCTACAATGATTACATGGGTAATCCTGAAAAAACAAGTGCTCTTTTTACACAAGATAGGAATTTTTTAAGAGAGGAAGATAAGGAAAAAGTAAAAGATTTATTTTCAATAGCACAATCAAAAAAAAGTATAATGTGGCAAGATGTATTCAGTTTTGATAATGCATGGTTAGAAAAGGTTGGTTTTTATGATAGGAGAACAAAAGATATTGATGAAGAAAAAATAAAAAATGCTGTAAGGGCTTCTATGAAATATTGGTTTGAAGAAGATGGACTTGATGGTAGTGCAATATGGAGTGCAGCTATACATTACAATACAGATAATATACATATACATATTGCTACATGTGAACTTAATCCATTAAAACAACGTGGAAAAAGAACATTAAAAACACTTGAAAATATGAAAAGTAAATTTGTAAATAGTTTATGTAATGAAAGAGAAAGTTATAAAAAAATAAATGATATAATAAGAGAAAACATTGTAAGTGATATAAGTTCAATTGATTATAGTAAAAATAAATTAAAGAATTTATATAAGAACGTAATAGAAAATTTACCAAAGGATAGACGACAATGGCATTATAATACAATGTCAGATGCTAGAGTCTATTTAGATGAGATAACTTCACTTTATATAAATGAAAATAAATCTAATGATTGGACTTTATTAATTAAAGAATTGGATAAGCAAGAACATATATTGAAAGACGTTTATGGAAAAGGTAAAAACGAAAAATATAAATATTATAAAGATAATAAGATACAAGATTTATATACAAGATGTGGAAATAGAATATTGAATGAAATCAAGGAACATATAAGAATGGAGGAATTAAGGGAAAAAGAATTATTAAAAATTAAAGATAAGAAGTTAAGAGAAAAAAGGAATAAAAAGATTAGTTTGAAAATATATGGTTCTCATTTAAAGAAGTTAGAAAAGTCTTTAAATGATGAATTTGATAGTCTGAAAAATCAAAGTTACTATGATAGATTGCAAGAAGAAAAAGAATATAATATGTAAATTATTAAATAATATAAAAGGAGTGATTTGAATGGATTTTATAATGTCAGATAATAATAAGGGGATAGTTACTAATGTACATGGAGATATTTTAACTATAGAAGATATAGAAAGTAATGATGTTACAGAAATAATTATGGAAAGAGGATTTGTTGAAGAAAGTGAAATAGAAATTGGTTGTTTAGTGGAATATGATAAATGTAAAAAGATATTAATACAAGAAGATATAAATTAGAAGAAGATGTCCCCAGGGGACATCTTTTTAATTGTAAAAGGAGTATATCTATGATTTTAAATAAACATATATTTAAAGCTAAACTTGTAATGATGAGTCTATTTTTTATATTTATATATACAGTCAAAATAGAGGCATATAGAGATAATGAGATAGATAATTTAAAACCTCACTATAATCAAATTGAAGAATTAGTATACGAGTATGAATCATTGGTTGAGGTTGATTCTGATAATAATGAGAAAGCATTAAAACTTTATAAATATATGAGTTTAATACCAAATAATATTATAAATGAATTTGCAGAAGTTGGAGGGAAGATTGTTTTAACACATGATTCTCTACAAGATAGATTTATTAGTGAATATGCATTAGCAGGAGTTTATTTTGATAAAAAAATTTATCTAAGTGATAAAGAAAATTGGTCCGAACAATCTTTGATACATGAAATGGGTCATTTTATTAGTGACTTATATAATGATACAAGTGATAGTGTTTTTTTAGATATATATGCAAATGAAAAAAACTATTTAAAGTTAAATTCTGATAAAGATATAGACTATTATATAAAAAACCCTGATGAATATTTTGCACAATGTTTTGAAGAGTTCATAATAAATCCTGATAGATTATTAAAAAATAATTTTAGAACATATAAATATATTAGGTTTTGTATAAATAGAGTTTAGTAATTTCAAAAAAATGTCCCCAGGGGACTTTTTTAGGATGTGATTTTATAGAACTAGATGAAAAACTAGTAATTAAAGATTTTAATAAAGGATTGAGTATACTAGAGGATATATGTACTTTAAATGAATTAAATAGAGTGGATTTTGAAAAAAAATTAAATGAAGTATTTGCTATTTGTAATACATTAGAGGTTCTTAGTGTATTTATTTGTGATGCAAGTGAAGAAATAAAAAAAGCATTTTGTGGTTTAATATGTGTTACAAAAGTAATAAAAAACAACAAAGATGATTTTTATAATAATGATACTTTTAGAAAAAGACAATTAATATTTTTAAAAAATAATGAGGTGAATAAAATTGAAAAAATATAATGAAAAAGACATAGAAAAATTAAAAGCTAAAATAGATGGTCATTTAAAATTAGTTGATAAAAAATTAAATCTACACATGAACACAAAAGAAGAACTAGAAAGCTATCTTAAATTTATGGCAAAATTTTATGATTATTCGAGTGGTAATCAAATCTTAATTGAGAATCAATTTATGGGTGCAGAAGCAGTAGGAGCGTTTAAATTTTGGCAGGAAAAAGGGTTCGCTGTAAAGAGGGGTGAAAAAGGTATAAAAATTCTTGTGCCTTGTTTTAACAAATATTTAATATATGAAAATGGAGAATCAAAAGCACTAAAGTATGCATCAAAAGAAGAGTTAGAAAAAGTTAAAATAGGAGAAATAAAAACAAAGAAAAAATTATGTTATTACATGGAAGGAAATGTATTTGATATAAGTCAAACTACTGCTAAAACTAGTGATTTACCGAAGATTTTTCCTAACAGATGGTTAGAGGGAGATATAAGTAACTATAGTCTAATGTATAAAGGTATGGAGAATATCGCTGAAAAAATAGGTGCTAAGATTGTAGAGCCATATGAAGAACTTGGAGTAGCAAAAGGTGTTACATATGGAAATAAAGAAATTGCATTAAATCCTAGAAATTCTCAACTTCAAAATGTAAAAACTTTATTACATGAACTTGCACATGCAAAACTTCATGGAGGTAAAAAACATGAGAACTACACAATAGAAGAAAGAGAATTTCAAGCTGAAATGGTGGCATATACAACATGTAGTTATTTAAAAATAGATACAAGTGAATACTCATTAGATTATATAAAAAATTGGACTAAAGATACTGATATACGTCACAAAAAGGATTTGCTTAAAGAGGTGTCTGATACTGTTAAAGAATATATAGAAATACTTGAATTGACTTTAGAAAAAGAACGAGCACTTACTAAAGCTAATAACAATGAATTAGACAATAATAAGGAAAAAGAAAATGATATAAAAGATGAAGGATTAAAACTGGAAAATACATATGTAAAGTTTACTAGTAGCACAGCTAAAGAAATTGAAAAAGGTGATAGTTGGGAATTTAATATAGCCAATGAACTTATTGAAATGATGGAGAAGAAATGTAATATAGATGAAAGTAAACATGAAATTAAAATTAAAATTTATAAAAATGAGAAATGTAAACAGTTACTTTCTTCAGAGTTAAAATTTAGTATAGGTGATGGAAAAGCAAGAGATTTATGGGAGCGTATATCAGCAGCAGTAAAAAATGGTGAAATGAATATAAAGGAAACTTCTTTAAAAGAAAATATTTTAAATAAATTTAATTCTATTGCTAAGGTTAGACAATCAAATGAAAGATTGGATAGATGCATATAAAATGTCCCCAAGGGGCTTTTTTTATGGGAGGAAAATAATGAAAATAAAATTTTCAGATGAAAACTTGAAACAAAAAATATTGTTACAAGAGTTACAAAACAGTTATGAATTAAAAAAACTACACCATATTGCTAGTAATAAAATAAATAGTGAAGAAGAAAAAGGCGACCTTAAAAGTTTTTTTAATGGAAAGATAGATAAAAATGAGAAAAGGATAATTGATTGTTTTGTGTAGAGTTTAGTGATTTCAAGTGTTATGTATCTAATGTTTATGTTCCTGTGAAAAAAATAGATAAACAATATATAGTCCCTTTTTAAGGACTATTTTTTATAGAAAAATGAGAGGATGGTGTCTATGTATAACAAGAAGGTAACTTCTATATTATTATCTACAATAATTGCAAGTTCAACTAGTTTAGGTATTACACCTAGCAATATAAATGTTTTTGCTGATAGCAAACAAGTTTACAAAAATAATTTAAATGAAAATTTCTCACTTGATATGGGGAAGTATATAGATACAAATGGAATTTTAAGTTTTCCAAAAGCACAAGGAATAGTAAATAATCCAACATATTTAAGATTTGATTTTAATAGAAATGCATATGAAGATGTAACAATTACTTATAGTTTAAATTCAGTAGAAAATCTTTTAACTGGTAAAAATATGAAAATACCTGTTAAAACACAAAATGAATTGAATGAGGTTTTAAGAACTTTAAAAATAGATACAAAAGGAAATAAAAAGTTAGAATTTGACGTTATATTAGGAGGGTTGCCACTTTATAAGAGTGTAGAAGGAGCACCCTCTCGCCTATATAAAGCTGAAAGAGCTATAGATGGGAATAGCGATAGTTTTTATGGAGCAATAAATAAAAATAACAGCACATTTACTATTTTATTTGAAGATGAAACGTATATAGAAAATGTGCTTATTAAAGCAAATAAAAAATTTATTATAAAAGGACTAAAAAATGGTAGTTGGATAAAGATAGGAGAGGGTACTCCAGAGTTTGGGGAAAATGAAAGTAAAAAAATAGTAAGTGTAACAGTTGGAGAGTATGAAGGAATCCGAATTGAACAAACCCACACTGGTATAGACTCTTGTACGATAAGTGAATTAGAATTTAATAAAGAAAGTAATAGAGAAAAAATAAATTACAATCGTTCAGAATATAGTCTTAATTTAGGGGAAAAGAGTATTAATAATGATGGTAGTATCTCTTTTAAAGAAGCATCCTTAAAAGGGAATAATACAAAACTTTTAATTGATTTTGAAAATAGCAGTAATAAAAATAAAATCTCTTACACCCAAAATGGTAAATATAATCAAAAAGAAGGGGATAGTGAAATTACTACAAGCAGTGAGTCTGAATTAAATGAAATAATTAGAAGTTTGAAAATTTACCATGACAATAGTGTTGAGAATAATGTAAAAATAACATTATTGCCAGATACCTTTTCTTTTATAGAAGGTGTCCCAATGGGAGTATTAGCACAAGGAAATTCCTTATCTGATAAGTATACAGCAGAAAATGTATTTAGTGGAAGCAATGGATATTTTATATCTGGAGCAGATAACCAGTTAGTTTTAAAAAATACAAAAGAACTTTATATAAATGGAGCATCTTTTTTAAATGGAAATAGTATTGTCATGATAAAAGGTTTAAAGAATGGAGTTTGGACAGACATAGGAAAACATTCCTCAAACGAAGCTGAAATGATTAATTTAGTTGCTGATTACTATGATGAGATTAAGTTTGTTAGCTCATCCACTTTAGATATAAGAAATTTGTATCTTAGATATAGTAATATAAGCAAAAATGTTAAATTAGAAATATTTAAAGATGAAGCACCTACTTTAAAAGTAGGTGCTAATATAGACATTTTACAAAGTAACAAGTTTGATATTATGAAGGGAGTAACTGCAACTGATGTTATAGATGGGGATTTAACAGATAAAATAACTGTTGAGATAGTGAATCCAGATGGAGAAAGTGTTTCTGAGTTAAATACAAATATACTTGGGAAATGGACAATTAAATATAGTGTAAAAGATAGTGTGGATAATACTACAAGCTATTTAAGAACATTAAGAGTAGTTAAAGATTTTAATGTTAGTATAGATTTAGGAAAAGAGTTTGTTACAAGTAAGTATGTAAAATTTCCTAATGCAAAAATAAGTTCTGATAATGAACAACAAAAAATAGATGGGTTAAAAATGTATTTCCCTAGTTTTTTTGATAAAAATACGTTTAAAGTATACTACACTCTAAATGGAGTAGAGAAAGTATCCACAGATCAAAGAATAGAAATAAATACAGAACTTAGTCTCAATGAAGTAGAAGAATTAGTAAAATCTATAAAAATTGAACATAAAAATAACACAGAATTTAAATTTACAGTACGATTAGGGAAAAATGAAGTTGATGACATGGTGTACAACTACGAAAATAACCATTACTATAAGTTTATTTCTGCACCAGGTATAACTTGGAAAGAAGCAAAAGTAGATGCAGAAAAACAAGAATTTGTAGGAGCTCGAGGATATTTAGCAACAATAACTTCGGCTAACGAACAGGAAGTAGTACATAATTTAACTGCTAACTGTATATGGCTTGGGGGAACTGATGAAGAAGAAGAAGGTAACTGGGAATGGGTTACAGGAGAACCTTTTGAATATACAAACTGGTATTCTGGTAGACCTGACAATTATTTAGGTCAACAACACTACATTATTTCCTACAATGATAACCAAAGATTATGGGATGATGATTTTAATGTAGCAAGTGGGGGAAAAATAGATGGATATATTGTAGAATTCGGCTTAGATGAAAAACTACCTTATCCTAATACTTTAGATAAATTTAAGTATGAGGATACTGCAACTATTAAACCAATTGAATGTAAACAAGATATTGTTTTACATGCTTTCTTTGAAAAGAATAAAAATAAGGTTATGCTTGATTGGAACAATATCAAAGATATAGACCATTATAAGATTTTATTAAAAGAAAAAGAAGAAGATTTTAAAATAATTAAAGAAAAAGAAGAAGATTTTAAAATAATTAAAGAACAAAAAGATACTTACTTTGAAGAAGATAAAAAAGACATAAATAAACCTACAGCACCAACATATGAATTATTTAACTCTGGAATAAAACAGGGAATTAATTTTAATTCAGAAGATATTTCTTCTGTTTATGAATACTATATTAAAGGAATTTCTGAATATGGGGATATAACACATATATCAAATAAAGAAAAGGTGGAAATAAAATCTGGATTTAAAGGGTTTAGCTATGAAGTAAGTAATAGTTCTGTACCATCAATCTCTTTAGGTGATGTTGTAAATAGTACAGATGGTTTTATATCTGCTAAAGAATTAGCAAGTAAGTTATATGTGCATATAGTATCAGTAGATAAAGCAGGAAATAAAAGTGAAGTGCTTACACTTCCAATTGGTGGAATGTTTGAAGATTTACCTCCAGTTTTAAGTATTGGAGGAAATACTTCTATAGAACAAGGTAAAGTGTTTGATATTATGAAAGATATTAATGCTACGGATGATTATGATGGAGATTTAACTAGCAAGGTTAGTGTTATAATAAAAAATCCTTCAAATAAAATAGTTCAAAGTTTTGATACTACTGTTTTAGGTAAATGGACTTTAGAGTACATTGTATCTGATAGTAAAGGTCAAGAGAGTAGTGCTAAAAAATCTGTAACTGTAAAAGAAAACTTTGACTATTTAACTATCAATTTAGGTGAACCTAATAGAAAAAGATTTTTAGTTACTTTTCCTAATGTACAAATTATAAATAATAGTAATGAATTAATAGATGGTCTTAAATTATATATAAGTGAAGGATTTAATAATAGTATAACAATTAAGTATAGTGAAAAAGGAGTAGAAAAGTCTGTAAAAGGTCAACAATTAATATTGACAGGTAAATATACTACAGAAGAAGTAACAAATATAATTAAATCTATAAAAATAGAACATGATAATAGTACAAGCTTTAGATTTAATATAAGACTACAAAATAATAAAGTAGACGATATAGTATATAATCCAACTAATGGAAACTACTATCAATTTGTAGCTGCAAAAAGAATAAGTTGGAAAAATGCAAAATTAGAAGCAGAAAAAATGGAATATAGAGGTTTAAAAGGGCATTTAGTAACTATTACATCTAAAGATGAATTAGATATATTCAATAGCTTAACCACAAAAACTGTATGGTTAGGGGGTACAGATGAAGAAAAAGAAGGCACTTGGAAATGGATAACAGGAGAACCTTTTGAATATACAAATTGGTGTCCTGGAGAACCAAATAATTTTGGAGGGGTTGAAGATTATATGTATTCCATTAAAAACTCAAATGGTTTTTGGAATGATACTACTAATAGTACTGACCCATATTGGACAGATATAGAAGGCTTTGTTGTTGAATATGAAAAAGAAAAAGATGAAAGCACTGGTGGAACATATAAATATGAAGATAGTGTACAAATAGATAATATGTTTTCTAAACAAGATATAGTATTGAGTGCTACAAATGATAGTGAAGTAAATTTATCTTGGAGTGAAATTCAAGATGCTAAATATTATAATGTTATAAAAACAGAAATTGAAAAAGGTACTCAAACAGTTAAGAAAGTACTAAAGAATGAATTAAAAGATATTGATAGTAAAGATGTTACAGTACCAGAAATGGAATTTTCATTGAAACTAAGTAAAGAAATGACAGCAGAACTAGAATTTAATACAGAAGATATGGGAACAGAGTATGAATATAAAGTTGAGAGTTATGACAATGACAACTATCAGACTGCATATTCTAATATAGCAAAAGTGATTCGAAAATCTGGATTTAAAGGATATAGTTATATTATAGATGAAAAACCAAATACAGAATTAAATAAAGAAGTTAATAATAAAAATGGTAAGTTTAAGTTCGAGCATGTGACTGATAATACATATCTACATATTTGTGCAATAGATAATGAAGGTAATGCAACTGAAACAAAGCATATAAGACTTGCAGATGATAGTTATAATAATAAACCTCGTATAAAAGTACCAGCAATAAATCAAGTCATTTCTATTGGTGATAATTTTGATAAATTTAAAAATATAAGTGCATATGATTTTGAAGATGGGTATTTGACTGATAAGATAAGTGTAGAAGGTGAAGTTAATAGTAATATAAAAGGTGTATATGAATTAAAATATACTGTATTGGATTCAAAAGGATTAAAGGCAGAAACTATTGTAAAAGTACATGTAACTGGAGATATGAAACTTGATATAAAACAAGGTGATAATAAGTTAGATATTACATGGAAATCTGTTAAAAATGCTAGAAAATATAAATTATATAAAACTAAAGCAGACGGGTATGACTTTGAAGAAGTAGGTGTATTTGATGAAAATACTTTAGAGTATAGTGATAATAAAGCTACGGATGAAAATTCTCCTGTAATATCTTATTTTAAAGAAATAAAGGTAGAGGATGCAGAAGGAAAAGAAAAATTGGTATCCATAAGTAAAGAAATATCTAATAAGATAGTTGATAACTTAAAAAATGCAACACTAGAAGATTCTAATGAAAAAACTAAATTAAAAATAGTTTGCAAAGATTTAGGCTCTACTTATAGATACTTTATAGAAGCACTTGACGAAAATGAGCAAGTTATAAATTCAAGTGAAGTTAAAAATGAAAAAGTTAATGTGGGGGTAGCTGGATATAGTTATATAATTAATGATAAAGAGGATACAGAACCTCTGAATGTTGTAAATGTAAAAGATGTAGATGATATAGATATAAGTAAATCTAAGTTTAAATTTATACATTTAAAAGCAATAGATAAAAATGGAAATGTAAGTAAAACAATACACCATCTTATAAATGGGAAATATGATACAAACTATGTTCCTGTAATTAAGGGAGTTTATACAACAAGAGTACAAGAAGGAGAAAAATTTGATGCATTAAAGGGAATTACAGCTTATGATGTTGAGGATGGTGATATAACTTCTAAAATAGAAATTGATGGGGAAGTAGATGTAAATAGAAATGGAAAATATATGCTAACTTATAAAGTAAAAGATTCTCAAGGCAATAAAAGAGAGGTAAGAAGATATGTACTTGTACATGGAGATATGGAAATTAAAGTAACACCAAACTTAGAAAACAATAACATGACTATAAGTTGGGATAAAAATGTCTTGGGTGATGATGTATTTTATGAAGTTCGTAAATGGAACAACTTAGAAGGAGATTATACTACTATAGGATACACAGAAGATTTTAATTTTATTGATAAAGACGCAAAAGATATATTTGGACCATCTGTAATGGGTGTATCTGAAAATAAATTGGAAGATGAAATAGAAGAAAATTTTAATGAAGAAGAAAGTCAAAATACTCAAAATAATAATATTGAAGAAAAAGAAAATGAACAGCAAAATGAAAAATATAGTAAAGAAGATAAAAGTGTTAAAGATAGTGAGTTATTTACAACTGTAGAAAATACAAGTACAGAAAAAGAAAAAAATAAAAATGAGTATTTAAGATTAACAATAAACGCAAAAGATATAGGTGTATCAGAAAAATATCAAGTTAGGACTCGCTTGAAAGAAGATAATCTAATTATAAGAGATATGATGGATGAAAGAGGAAATGATTGGGGTGTAGGAAATTCATTTAGTAGTACAATCAAATATTATAGATATAAATTAAGTAACAAGAGAAATGATAATTTAGAAGATGGGGATATAAAGACAACTATTTCATCAGATACGATTGAATTTGACCCAAAAGATTATAAATATATACATTTTATGCCTGTTGATGGATATGGGAACTTGGGTCAAATTGTACACTATGAACTAGGTGAAATAGGAATAGGTGAAACTATTACTCCACCAATAATCGAAGGAGCAGGAGATAAAGAAATACTTATAGATAGTAAATTTGATGTATTAAAAGGAATTACAGCATATGATTACAAAGGTGAAGATTTAACAGAGTTTATAAAGGTAAAAGGTTTTGTAAATATAAATAAAGTTGGTATGTACAAATTAATTTATTCTGTAATGGATTTTAAAGGTCAATCTACTATCAAAGCATGTGATGTAAGAGTCATAGATTACAATGAAAATTTGCCACCTAAAAAGCCAGAAAAAGTAGACGAGTATCCAATATTAAAGATGTATGGAGAAGAAGTATATATAACTGTTGGAGAAAAATATAATGTTATGAATGGTATTAATGTAATAGACAAAGAAGATGGAGATTTGACAAATAAAATAACATATACTACTAATTTAGATACAGATGTGGTTGGAGACTATATAGTATCTTATTCTGTAAGAGATAGTGCAGATAACAGATTAAAATGGAATAGAATAGTACATGTTGTTCCAAAAGGCATAGACATACCTACAAATCCTTCTGATGATGTTCCAGAAGGGGCTATATTTCCAGAACTTTATACAGAGAGTGACTATGTAAAAGTAGGTGACGATTTCAATGTACGTAACAATGTATATGCAAAAGATGTCATAGATGGAGATATTACATCTAAAGTAAAAGTCAGTGGATATGTAAATACTTTAAAACCTGCTGTTTATAATCTTACATATAAAGTTACAAATTCAAGTGGAAACACATCAATTCGTGGTAGATCAGTGTATGTATTTGAAGGGAATTGGGTAAATGATGGTGGAACTAAACCAAAACCAGACCCAGATTGGGGTGGAAATGATGATGGAGAAAATGATGGTGGGAATATACCAGCAAAACCAGACCAACCAAATCAAGGAGAAGATGATTTGCCACCATCAAATTTACCAGATGTGGATAAGGATGGAAATAATGATAAACAAGATGATATATTTATAGATAAAAATGGAAATATTGTTAAGCCAGATGGAGAAATAGAAACTCCAGATGGTGTAATAGTAAAACCTAGTGAAGATGGAGAAAATCCAAAAGTGGATGAAGAAGGAAATATAATAGTGCCCCCTGGGGGCATAATTATCAAGCCAGATGGAACTGTTCAGATACCTGAAAATGGTGCTATTATCAAGCCAGATGGAACTATTGTTATTAAAGAAGATAAAGGAGAAGAAGAAAATAAGCATAATAACACTAATAAAGATAATGAAGTTGACAAGCATAATGTAACAAATATAAAAAATGAAAAAGATAGAAAAGAAGAACAAAAATCTGAACTGAGAAATAACCCAAGTACAGGAGATAGAGGAATAATAGCATCTATCACTATCTTTATTACTTCTTTAACAGTATACTTATTCTTAAATAAGAAAAGAAATAAAAAGAAATAATATGAATAAAAAAAGATGTCCCCAGGGGACATCTTTTTTTATTGTTTATGTTTTTTTATCCAATCAAGAATATGTGTTTCATCAGCAATGTTAGAAGCAATTTCTAATCCTAATGTAACAAGTTCACTTTGAGAATATTCTATTGAAATTTCATTTAATTTACATAATAAAACCATTGTAGAAATACCAATTCTTTTATTCCCGTCAATAAAACAATGGTTACTTATTAAACTATGTGTTGTAACTGATATTTTTTCTTCAATTGTTTTATATAGGTCAACTCCAGAAAAAGTTGCATTTGCCCTATTAAGAGCACTATCTAATAATTTTATATCTTTAACACCTTGAGAGCCACCACTTTTAATTATTATTCTTTGATGATATTTTAAAATTTCATCTAATGTTAATGAAATATACATTATTCAGCCAACTTTCTTAGAGCTTCAATATTATCATCTATTGTATCATCCATCATTTTATCAAGATTTTTTTTTGCATTAAAATTTAAAAGTTCTTTTATTACTTCTTCCTTTTCATTTTCATCTAAATCATAGAATTCATTTATAATATTTCTTGCTGTAGCCATAATATCACTCCTTATATCATAATTACATCATGTGAACTAACCATATACTTAATTAACATTTGAAATGGTGGCTTCTTGGTCAAGATAACTATTGTTATCAGTATCACCAAGCTAACTCCGAAGTTCCTTCGGTTGGTGTATCAACACTAATAATACCGACTTTTCTCTCGGCAAAAGTCACCCTCGTTGGATTGTGAATGAACTAAACATATAGATTTCATGGCTTGGTTTTCGCTCCATCTATATGTGGCGATTGGTTGAATATTTTATGGTACTAACCTTTTCTAGTACCAACCTTATATATTCAGTTTGAAAAGTTCTAAACGTATTATTAGTATACGACAAATCAAGGTGAAAAACAATTTATTGATTGGACTTACATCCTCCACCTCCTACGGTGAGTAAGAAGAATTTCGCCTTATAGTTAAAATTTAATGTGTTTTATTTAATAATATTAGAGCTATGTATATTTATTATTAGCAGTTAAATATATTTAACTCTACTTTTTCTATTTTAATAAAGTCTATATTTTTATTTAATATATCTATATCTATATTTGATTTAAGATTTATTTCTAAATTTGTATTAATTATATTTTCTTTTTCCATTTTTATAATGCATTTATTCAATTCTTCTTTTGATGAAGCTATTCCAATAACATTAGTTTCAATAGAGTGTTCTCCAAAAGTTTCAGATACAATATATACTTCCATTATTAATACCTCCTAAAATATTTAATTTATTAAATTTAGATTTCGCATATTTATATATTTTTGTAAAAATCTATTTTATTAAATTTTTTCAATTCATTATATTTACTCATGCAAGTACTTTGAGTTCTTTCAAGTGCCATACTCAAATCTTTCCAGTTCATAGAAGGTCGCATTTTACATAAATAGCTTAATTCCTCCATGCTCCAAGTTTTTCCATGTCTGCTATGAAATTCTTTATTATACACCATCCTATGATTGCTTTTATAATATTCAATTCCATCAATGAAATAAGTTTCAATCTTTTTATTATGAGGTATCATTTTATCCTCCAAAATTAATATTATAGTAAATTTTCTTCTCGCATTTGTGCTTTAAATTTAGTACGTATTTTTTAAAATTTATTTTTTATATCACATAAATTTTGTAAAGAATTAGATTCCTTTTCATCTTGAATGTAATGATTATAATACACTTCTTTACCAGGTAAATGTGAATATAGTTGGAACAGTGTATTTTTCAATATCATTTATTTCTATATAATATTCAGATGGATTTATCATTCTTATTCTCCTATTAAATTATTTTATTTATCTAACTGAAATATAAATTATATTTCAGTTAGATATTGCTATAAAGGTAGGTTATTTCATGCCATTTATTATACCTTTCGATTCGTTCATATACATTTCAATTAGCATATCATTACCTAAATCTAAAGAAAGATAAAATAAGTTTAAAATGAAAAAAACATTTTTTCTATTCACTATAAAAACTAAATTTAAATAACAATCTGTATCATCCTTTGGTTGATTTTTAAAATAAGGCTTATTTGCTATAGATTCATAAACTTCTAATTCATCAGTTTGTATATTATAAAGATAAGCATATTCACAAATTCCATCTAATAAAAAATCTGAATAGTTCAACAAGTTTTCGTTATTTAAACTAATTTTGATTTAAACATATCAATAAAATTTTCTTTAGAGTTATTGTTGTATATTTCTAAGATGTCTAATCCTATACCAGTAAAATGACTATCATACTGATTATAAATTCCAAACACCTTATTTTTAGTATCTCTCTCTTTTGTAGTTCTGTAACCTATTAATCCTCTTATAATCATATTATTTTCCCCCTTAAATTTCAAAAACTAATAATTTATGATATACAAACGTGAGTTGTTTTTTTGTTGAGCATTAAATAGACTATATTTTTTGTTTGTCAAAAAGTTTACTAGACTAAAAAATATTAAGATGTTGTTTATATTAATATTTTTTTAGTCGGTTTTGACAATAAAAAAAATATAGTCTATGCTGTTGCGAAAAAAAACATAGTGAAGTATTTTACTTATAATAAAAAATATCTTTACATAGCTTTTTGACATTACATTATTTCTACAGAAAAAGGGCTGTCGCACTATTTTTTAGTGTGATAGACCCTTTTTTATTTTTTTTTGAGTTTTGAAAATAACAAGTTTTGACTATACTCCCTAAGTTTAGTGAAAACTAAGGGAGTAAGTAAAGATGAAAAACTTTTTTAAAGAAGCACATAAATAACTGTTATAATTAAAGTATATAAGAAATAAATGGAGGCTTGAAAAATGGATATAAAATTTAGTACAATATTAGATTTAAAAGTTAATAAAAAAAATGTTGAAATGATAGAAAATGAAGTTGAAAAAATTAACGATGGCATGTTAGGTATAAGTTTTGCAGATCACGCAAATGGTTATGCAGTTTTACATAAAGAAATAATCGGCTCTAGTTTGTATTTTGACATATGGAGTTCTACATGTAATGGAATAACTTCAAATATAGAAGTAACTTTGAAATTTGTACTTGATTACCCGATGGATAATAAAAGAAAAAAAGAAAATATAGAAAATATAAAAAATATTTTAATATATATAAATAGTTTAAGTGGAAAAAATGAAACAAATGACCTTAGTGCATATATTAGACCATTTTTATACAAATTAATAGAAAAATATTCTACGCACATTGAAAAATGTTTAATCACACACGAATTTGTAGGTGTAAATCAAAATGAAATTAAAGAATTTTTAAAACATATTATAAAAATTGAAGAAAGTAGCAGATATCTTATATATGAAGAATAATATGTAACTTAATATTAAATTTATGTTAAGTGAACTACCATACACTTAGCTTGGTTTTCGCTCCATCTTATATGTGGCGATTGGTTGAATATTTTATGGTACTAACCTTTTCTAGTACCAACCTTATATATTCAGTTTGAAAAGTTCTAAACGTATTATTAGTATACGACAAATCAAGGTGAAAAACAATTTATTGATTGGACTTACATCCTCCACCTCCTACGGTGAGTAAGAGGAATTTCGCCTTATAGTTAAAGAAGGAGCTGTTTCAAAATAGATATAAGCCTATTTTTCATTGTTGAAATGATGAAAATATATTTGATTTTATACAAAAAAGAGTACCTCATGAATTAAAAATTTCATTTTGAGACACCCTTTTTCTTATTTTTTTGAGTTTTAAGATATAACAAGCAAAGTTTTAATTAAACTTTCTATTGAGCCGTCATGTATATCATCTAAAAATTTTCTTGTCGCAAATTTTATATATTCTTCTTTAGTTATTAATATTCTATAATGTGTCAATCTATTTATTCTTTCTGCATCTAAAAAATGCTTTTCAACAAGCTTTTTTAAAAGAGTAAGTGTAGTTGTTGTTTTCCAGTTATATTTCTTTCTCATAGTTTCAGTTACTATTTTAGATGTAACTATATCATTTATTTCCCAAATAAACTTTATTACTTTAAGTTCGGATTCTGGTATTTTTTGTATAGACATATAATTGTAATCCTTTCTTCTAGAACTATACTTTAAAGTTAGTAGTTATATATATAATTTTTATGTTTATTTATGTAGTATTTACATATAACTACATTTTTCATAAATGTAACTCTTGTATTAACTAGATGTAGATAATTATTATTTTTTAACCATACTAATTTCATGTAATTTGTCCAATGTCTAGGAAATAAAAATTTTTGAATTTTTATTATTTTTCTTGCACTTTCAAAGCAAATTAAACTAGGAGAAATTTTTATATTTGCTTTACTGATTAGTTCTAATAAATGTTTCTTATCAAATATAAATAAATCTGGACAAAAAGCATAAATATAAAATGTAGAGTTTCTAATAGATAAAGGTAAATGTTTTTCTATGAAAAGCTCAAATTTTTTGCCTTTTTGATGTAGATAATATAAAGACTCAATATTATCATCAGATAATAACTGTTTTAGCTTATAAGCTGATACATTCTCCTTTATCCACTCCCCATTTTTATTTACATTGAAATCTATGTATTCAACTTCTATTTTTTTTTTATAACTTTCTTACCATTTTTAGCTTCTATTTTTATCATATTAAACTCCTTTTATACTACCTACAGATAGTAAGTTTATAAAATATATACTATATATATTTTATCATAAAATAAAAAAAGATGTCTAAATTAATCTAATGACATCTTTTTTTTATTAAATTTCTATTTTGATACTTCTCCATATTCAATTATTTCTTTTATTAATTTAAGCATAATTTTTTGTTCTTTCAATGGTAAAGCATCAATCAATTCATAGCACTCAGAAGATACTGTTTCAACTTCTTCATCGTTTAATATAATATTTTCAAGTAAAATTTCTAGTGGCATTTCTAAAGCATTTGCTATTTTCAAAAGACTATGAAAAGATGCCTTTTTTTCTCCACGTTCAATTTGACCGATATATGTATAAGCTACGCCAACTTTTTCAGCTAATGTTTTTTGACTATAGCCTAATTTTTTTCTAAAATTTTTTATTCTCTTTCCAATTATAATATATATTTTATCTAAATCCATTATGCACCTTCCTATACACATCATAAAATTTACGTTATTTATAAAGAATGTTTTCTTTTAATAATATGCTATGTATACTAGGAGTGTTCCCTAATGGATAGTAATTATACGAATTACATATTATAGGTTGTAAAGGAAGCATTGAATTTTTAATATATATATTTTTATGTCCCCAGGGGACACTTTTTTAATTACTATGTTAGACCCCATAAACCTCTATCAATTCTATAAAATATTTCATTTTCTTGAAGCGTCTGTCTAATTTTTTCTTTCCAGTTTTTGTTTGAATCACATTTTTTATGTCCCTCTATTTTAGTGTATATTTCATTTAAATACGCTTTTTTATCTAGACTTTCTAGAACATTAGCAACTAAATCTTTCCATGTGATTTTGAGACTATTTCTTATGTCAAAATAATCAGATTTAGTTATACTAAATTGAATTATAAGAGGATTATCTTTTCTTAATATCAAAATGTATTCATGACATATTTTAATGAAATTGTTATTTGAATATATTCTATTATCACTCATACAATTGTTTTGCTGTTTTATAATAATTTGTTCTGTAGTACCAAGCTTATTTATATCTAATAGCATAGAGTAAAGTTTCTTGTTTTTTTTAACATCTGCCATTAAAATAGCTATTCTTCCACCTCTTTCAAGCGTATTAAATTGTTTTGTTAAGCAAAAATTCAATTTTTTTATAAATTCATAATAATCTTTTATATGAGATAAATCATTTTTTAGTATTTGATTTCCATACACATTTCCTGAAAATTTTACTATATCCCAATATGGAGGATGCCAAAAAATGAATTCATTTCTTTCTTTAATGTCATTGTCAATTAAATCAAATCCAATATTTAAATCATAACAATTTGATGATATATTTAAATAATTTGCTACATCTTTTGTTGTAAAAGAACCAGACATATAATCACTAATTTCATTAAATTTATATACTTTATGTAAGTCTAAAATAATTTTTCCACTTGTATTACCTCTGTAATTGTTTTTGCCAAAGCTACCTCTATCTTTATAGTTTACAATACTGTTCATTTTTAATTACCACCTTATTAATTAAGATTTTTAAGTTTTATATCTAAAGAGACTATAATAGCCACTTTAGATTAGGTTTTTAATAACAATTTTAAAATAGAAGTTTATTTTCTTGAAATGAAAAATAAGATTTATTTGAAACAATAATATGGTCTAGTATATGTATACCTAATAAATCACCTGCATGTATTAAACGATTTGTTATGATTTCATCATCTGGTGATGGTGTACAATCGCCTGATGGATGATTATGTGAAATTATAATTTTGCTACAATTACTTAAAATTGCTATTTTAAATACTTCTCTTGGATGAACTAAACTAGAATTTAATGTACCAATTGATATAGTAGATATAACGCAAATTTTATTATTAGTACTTAATCCCAATATTATAAAATGTTCTCTGTCAGGATTATCTAAAAAATTTGATATTACTTTATAAGAATCTTTTGGTTCTTTTATGTGTATATTGTTTACAAATAAATCTTTTTCCTTAACAAGTTTTACCTTTACAATTTCAACTTTTTCCATATTAAGAACCTCCTAAATATCAACTCGTGAGTTGTTTTTGTTGAGCTGAAGATTTCATATTTGAGTTAGTTTGTCAAAAAGCTTTGCTAAGTGTAAAATTTTTTTGGCCAATGTTTTTAGGCTAAAAAAATTTTACACTGGTTTTGACATACTAAAAAAATATGATAAGCTGAGGTGGCAAAAACAATAGGGTAATACATTACTTAAAAGTAAATTCTTTACTTTGATATTAGAAATGAATAACAAAAAAACAAAGATTACTATTATGTATTTGAATAGAATCTTTGTTTTTAAATTAAATTATTTTTTATTTATCACTATTTTAATCTTTCAATAATTACTTTACTCTATAGAGTTTTCTGTTGTTAATATTTTCTAATGCTTCAAGAGCAGTTAGATAAAAAATATTTTTATTATGTAATTTAGTTATATATATACAAAATATAGCTAATGTCGCTAAAATAAATAAAATATTATATAATAAATTAAAATTACTATACATTATAGAAATAAAACATATAGAACATATATAACTTATATAAAATGAAATTAAAGCATATTTAATTATTTTAAAGCTATATTCTAATTGTGCTAAATATGTCTTAATTCTGACTTTTTCAATACTTATGTTTTTTTTATAACGCATATCATCAAGACTGTTATAAAACTTATAATTTAAATCATAATACATTTGAATTTTTTTATTAGTATTATTATAAAATAATTGTTTTTCTATCAAATCATCATCTCCTAAATACAATAAAACAGACTTATTGAGTCTGTTTTATCATATTAAATTTAGTTACATTTTAAGAACCTGAGATATAAAATCGCCCTCATCATCTAAAAGTCTATATGGTTCATATTCTCTATATGACCTTATATCGCCTAGAACCACTATTTGTACATTTTTTTCTAATGTAGCAAGTGATAAGTACTCTGTTAATGCACCAAGTTTGTCTCCTTGTTCAGTTCTTAAAGCTAGACAACCTATGTTATTAAATTTCTTCGCTATTACGTAACACATCTTCTATCACTCCCTTAAATTCTTGTGTATTTTTAAAGTTACCTTCATCAAATAATCTCCTAACTTCTTTTCCAATTGAATTATTTTTTGTATGTTTATAGATATACATATGTAACAAATCATTTATCTGTCTATCTACTTTAGTATTTATTTGTAATTCGATTGGATAATGAAAATTTGATTTTTGATAATACAGATGAATTCCTCTGTATCCATCATCGTTAGTTTTTCCAGTTCTCATATCTGCTAATCTAAAAGAAGATAAATCTTGTTCAAATAATTCGTAATAACTATCTACTATTATTCTTATTCCCAATAAATCATTAAAACATTTATTTAATTCCATGTTTGGATAATATTTATCATATTTAATCAAACATGAATGATAAGATTTTATTCTATATGAAACAGGAAATTTAAAATCTATTTCTACTATTTAAGTATCTACTTATATTTCTTATTTCTTTATTAATATATCATCTTTATTAAACTTTCGTGAACTACCATACACTTAATTAACCTATGGCTAATTTGAAGTGGTGGCTTCTTGGTCAAGATAACTATTGTTATCAGTATCACCAAGCTAACTCCGAAGTTCCTTCGGTTGGTGTATCAACACTAATAATACCGACTTTTCTCTCGGCAAGAGTCACCCTCGTTGGATTGTGAATGAACTAAACATATAGATTTCATGGCTTGGTTTTCGCTCCATCTATATGTGGCGATTGGTTGAATATTTTATGGTACTAACCTTTTCTAGTACCAACCTTATATATTCAGTTTGAAAAGTTCTAAACGTATTATTAGTATACGACAAATCAAGGTGAAAAACAATTTATTGATTGGACTTACATCCTCCACCTCCTACGGTGAGTAAGAGGAATTTCGCCTTATAGTTAAAGTATTTTTTAGACTTTTTCCTAACTTTGATTTATAACTAAGTTCATCTAATATATTTTCTGTAATACCATAAAAGTTAAATTTCATAAAATATCCCCTTACTTTTCTTTTGGATAATACTTATTATATATAATTATAACATAAAGTACAATAAAAAGATTGCTAAAAAGTGTATTTTATGATATAATATAAATATAGAGAGGGGGAAGAGTAATAATTAGTAAAATTAATATTTAAAAAGGAGGAAAATAGATTACTAATGGAAAAGATTAAATTTAAAAATAAAAAAGTGCCCTTAAAGGACACCATTTTAATTAAATAAACTTTGCTCGGTTTTATTTAATTATTCTAATATAAGTATAAGATAAAAATTAAGAAAAATCAATATAAAAAGGAGATTTAAAAATGAAAACTATATGTGTTTATAATATAAAAGGTGGTGTAGGTAAAACTACAACAACTATAAATCTTTCAGCAATTTTAGCTGAAAAGGGATATAAAGTATTAATGGTAGATGCAGACCCACAAGCTAACCTATCAAATACATCTGAAAACTATAATCATAAAGATTATACAATAGCAGAGTTACTAACTAAAAAAGGTATGTCAACTGGTGAGGTAATAATAAGAACAGAGTTTGATAATATTGATTTGATACCATCAGATATACGATTTTCTTATTCAGAAAGAGAAATATTGCTTGATATGGGAAGAAAGCAACATGATAGATTAAAGAAAGCTTTAGAACAAGTTGGAGATATTTATGATTATTGTATCATAGATTGTCCTCCTGCGTGGAATTTAATAACAACAAATGTCTTACATGCCAGTGATGAAGTATTAGTTCCACTCGTAATTGATAGATATACAATTGATGGTGTAAATGATTTAATGCAAAAAATTAATGAAATTAAAGAAGAATTTAATCCTAATTTAACAATAAGAGGTTGTTTTGTAACTAGGGATGAACCTACAACTGTAAATAAGCAAGTAAAAGAAGGATTAAAAGAATTTCTAGGAGATATTCTTTTGAATGTGAGTATAAGAAAAAATGTAACTGTGCCAGAATCAACTTTTGAATGTATGCCAGTTGTATCTTATAAAAAGAATTCAAATGCAAGTAAAGATTATTATAGTTTAGCAAGAGAATTAAATTTATAATTGGAAAATGGAGGATTTTATATGGCTAAAAATTTTATGAAAAATAATGCAGTAACTAAATTAGAAAATATAAAAAATGAGGTTCAAAAAGCTGAATTAAAAGAACAAGAACAGTTTAAAATAGAACCTATACATATAGATAACATCATTACAAATGAAAAAAACTTTTATGGAATTAGAGAGATAGAAACTCTTGCAAATGATATAAAAGAGAATGGCTTACATCATAATATTGTAGTTAGACAAAAAGATGATAAATATGAGCTTTTAAGTGGTGAAAGACGTTACCAAGCACATAAATTATTAGTGGAACAAGGACATAAGCAATATTCTTTTATTCCTTGTAAGATTGAAAATTTAGATGATATAGATAGTGAAATAGTATTAATACAATCAAATGCACAAAGTAGAGAGTTAACAGAGGTAGAGAAGTTAAAACAAGTTGAAAGATTAACAGAATTACATGCACTGAAAAAGAAAAAAGAAGGTACAAAAGGGGCATTAAGAGATTTTGTTGCAAAAGATATAGGATTAAAACCTACACAAGTTCAAAGATATACAACTATTAATCAGAAACTAATACCAAAATTGAAAGAACTTATAGAAACAGAAGAATTAACTATTGCAAATGCTAGTGAATTTGCTACATTAACAGAAGAGCAACAAAATTTGGTATATGATTTAATTAAAAATAAGATAGATATAACTAAAAGTGAAGCAAATAGAATAAAAAAACAATTTAAAGAAGTGGAAGAAGAAAAGGAACTTTTATCGAAAGAATATTTAGAAAAGATAAAACTACTTGAAAATGAAAATAAAGAAAAAGATATTAAATTAAAAGATGCGACAGAGAATATTAATAAAAAAATACTAGAAGTAAAAGAAGAAATGGAAGGAAAGAGTGAAAAAGAGCAAGAGGCATATCTTGATGAATTAAAGAAATTTGAGGATGAAAAGAGAGCATTAGAAATCCAATATAAGGATGAAAAAAATGAGTTAGAAAATGCACTAGAAAACCTACAGAAAGAAAATGAAAAAATTATATCGCAAGTTGAGGAAGAAATTAAGATAAAATCAGAAAAGATAATGAAAGACTTTGAAAGTGAAAAGAAAAAATTAAGAACTGAAAATGAATCAATAAAATTAGAAAATGAAAAACTAAAAAAAGAATTAGAAAATAAAGAGTTTGATGATAGAGAGAAAAAAGCTATATATGAGACAAAAATAACTTTAACTAAATTAAAATCAGATGTTATAAGAGTTACATCTTTAATGAAAAATATACCATCAGATGAAGAAATATTAAAAAATATAGAATCATTACGCAGATTATTTGAAGGGTTAGAATCGACAATAAAAATACATGTAAAATAAAAGATGGACAAAAAGGTGTGTCCCCTAGGGACACATCTTTTTAAGCAATAGATTGATAGAAAACTATTTAATATATAAAAGGATAACAAAAAAGTTTACACTTTGATTTTTTTATTTAACGTAATGCGTAGCATAGTGTTTCTAATAGCTAGAATAAAAATGTATTTTAATATAGAATTATTATTGCTATTAGAAAAATAAAAAAGTTAAAGTGTCTGTTGCCGACAAGGTTAATACAGATATTAAAGCTAAAAAGTAAAAAGAGGTGGTTAAAAAATGGATATAATTAAACAGATAAATTATAAAAAACATGAATTAGGACTAAATCAAATACAATTTGCAGTCTACTTAGATGTGTCCTTGAATACTGTTATTAAAATTGAAAAAGGAGAAATGCCTTCCCAAAGAATTTTAAATAAGATAATGAAAAAACTTAATATAGAAAATTATAAATATGCAAATGAAAAAAAAAGAACCATATACTTTCTTAAAAGTGTTGGTAGATTAAATATACCTTCTAATTGGACTGAATGTATAGGAGTTACAGAAGAAAATCCAGGTGTTGTTTTGTATTTAATTGAAAATGAGTCTAATGAAAATGAGATATGGATATTAAATGATAATATGATTGAATTTGATGATATTAGGAAAAATGCTGAAATTGAATTAGAATCAATAGAAAAACTTATGCTTTTTAATAGTAATGGAAAGGGGGCTATAATACCAAAACTTAGTGTACCTTTGGATTGGTTAGAAAATATGAATGTAAAAATAGAGTCTCCACACGTTTCTATACAGTTATATAAAGATGAAAGCATATATAAAAGTAAAATAGTAATAAAAAAAGACAAAATAAAGTAGGAGGATATTTTATGAAAGATTATTCAATTAAGAATACAACTAAAAAAGAAAGAAAAGAAATAGCTGCTAGTGCATTAGGTTTATGTATGATTGATTCCAAAGAACCTACTAAAGAAATGAAAGCGATAGTAAACAAATATGTAGAAGGTGAAAAAGAAATATTAGAAATACAAAAAGAAGTTCTTGAGATGTATAAAAAAAGATATAGCAAAAGAGGTAATTAATATGGAAGATATATATTTATATAAAAACACTTCTGTACTTAAAAATAAACTTGATATAAAAGACAAAAACCAATTGGAGGATTTTGAAAGTTTTATTACTTATACTAAATTTTTAAATATAGATGAAGTTATGCAAAATAGAGAATTTAACTTCGATTATATAAAAGATGTTCATAAACATATATTTGGAGATATATATGATTGGGCAGGTGAACCAAGAAAAATTAATATTGAAAAAAGTGAAAAAGTGTTAAATGGTATGAGTGTCGAATATTGTGATTACACACAAGTAGAAAAAGAAGCCAACAAGGCTATAGAAGAATTAAAAAACATTGAGTGGAAAGAATTAGATTTAGATGAAAGATCAGAGTTGTTTTCTAAGAAAATCTCAAATTTATGGAAGGTTCATGCTTTTAGAGAAGGAAATACTAGAACAATAATGACATTTTCTGTACAATTTGCAAAAGAACAAGGATTTCACATGGATAGTGAAATATTTAAGGTATACTCAGAATATGTTAGAGATTCATTAGTGGCTTCAATCGGTGAATATTCAGAATATGAACATTTAACAAGCATAGTAAAAGATTCTATGGAAATAGGAGAAAGAAAATTTTTAAGAAGTAATACATATGTAAAATTTAATTCATCATTTAATGAAATTAATAAAAATGATGTATATAAATTTGAAGATGCAGAAGAACTAATTAGTGCATTATCAGAGAAATATAATTGCAGCGAAGAAATAAAAATATCAATATTTCTTGATAAAGCATGTAAGAAAGAATTTTTTAGTGGATGTATTGATTTGGCAAATTGTAAAGAAAAATTATCATATATAATTAAAAAAGATAAAAATGTAGTAAAGAGAGAAGAGTTAGAAAGATAAAAAATTTTATAGTACTGGAAAGAGGTGATTGAAATGAGTTGTATACAAATAATAGGTTTTAAAAGAAATGGTATAGCTGAATGTTATGATACAGTTGAAAATCCATTTTTAGGAGCTTTATCAGTATGGAGAATATTAAGCAAGAAATATATGAGACGAGAAATAAATTTCTTGAATGATAATGATGTAGATGAATTGTTTAATTTGTATAAAGATAAGAGATTATCAAGAGAAGATAGAATTGTTTTAGGTTCTACATTTGATGAGGCATTAATAAAAAAGGAAAATTTAAAAGAGGTAATAGAAGTATATAGAAATTTTAAAGGTAAAACAAATTTAAGAGAACAAGCAGATATTTTAAAAAGAATTTTAAACAATGATGAATATATTGCAGTAGGTTTTAATCAGACCAGTGTTAATTGCGATAGCTGGATAAGCTATTCATATGAATATAATGACAATGATGATGATGAATATGAAAAAATTGAAAATAATTATAATTGTTTAGAAGGAGATAAACATTTCTGGCTAATACAAGATATAGATAATATGAAGTTTGAAAACTCAATCTTTAGAAAAATAAAAAATAAAATAAAAAACTATATACATGTTGAAAAATATTATAGATAATATTAGATTAAATAATTAATTATATGACTATAGTAATTTAGAAATAGCATAAGTAAAAACTTAATATATTTGTATTTTATATAATATTAAGAATTATATAAATATTTAAGTTCGGAAAAACCAATGTTTAACCAAACTTAATAAAATTTGGTATTTTATTGTTGAAATAATTGAAAAACTATATAAAAATAAGTTCGGTAGATGGAAAATTGAAAGAATAGTTTAACCATACATAAAATATAATGTTATACTATAACTATAATAAAAATAATAAAGGAGTAAAATTTATATGATAGTTGGATATGAAAGAGTAAGTACAAAAAAACAAAATAATAGTAGACAAGAACGTATATTAGAAAATGAAGGGATAAAATTCAATAAAGTATATAGAGATAAAATGACAGGTGCAAATAAAGATAGACCTGCTCTAAATGAAATGTTATTAAGTGTAAGAAGTGGAGATATTGTATACTGTGAATCAATAAGTCGATTAGGAAGAAGTTTAAAAGATTTGATTGATATAATAGATGTTTTAATTGCTAAAGGTGTAAGAGTAAAAATACTAAAAGAAGGTATAGACACCAGTAATAATACTTATAAATTATTATTAGGAATTTTTGGTGCAGTTGCAGAAATGGAGAGAGAAACAATACAAGAAAGAACACAACAAAAAATAGACCAATTAAAAGAAGATAAGAAAATCACTGGTAAAATTAATACAAAAAGTGGTAGATGGTTTGGTAGACAAGCAATAACCAAAGAATCTTTAGATAGTAACAAAGAATTTGTTAAATACTACTTAAAAATATTGGATGGAAGTTTAAAAAGAAAAGAAGTAGCCAAAATTTTAGGTATTGGTAGAACTACTTTATATGAGTGGATAAAAGTTTATGAGGGTGGAACAATAAAAAGAGCAGATAGAAAAAATACTAAATAAATGTTTCAAAAGTACAAGAAAAATGGTGAATATTACAACGACTCACCATCTTTCTTATAATCCTATTTGTAAATATTTTAATTAAAGAACATAAGCAACCAAGTAACAATTGAGCTTATTATGCTAAAATAAAACATACGTTTATTATAGTCAATTTTATTTATCTGATTTTTTGTTTTAGATTTATTATTTTGCTTATTTTTCATTTTATAACTTTTCTTACAACTATCTAATTGTTTAGTATTCTTACTCATGTTATTACCTCCCATATGTTTATCTGATTGTTTAGTATTCTTACTCATGTTATTACCTCCCACATGCTTATCTAATTGTTTAGTATTCTTAATGGTACTTTCACCTCCCATATGTTTATCTAATAGGATATTTTTAAATTGTTTTCTATTTACAAAGATAAGTTTTATATATCTATTTAATATAGAATATCTTTTAGATATTATTATTTTTGTCTGTATAACCATATAAATTATTTATAATTATTTGATGTAAAATATCTTTTAATTATTTTCTATTTACAAAGATAAGTTTTATATATCTATTTAATATAGAATATCTTTTAGATATTATTATTTTTGTCTGTATAACCATATAAATTATTTATAATTATTTGATGTAAAATATCTTTTAATTATTTTCTATTTACAAAGATAAGTTTTGTATATCTATTTAATATAGAATATCTTTTAGATATTATTTTTTTTATTTGTATGATTACAAAATTTTTTATTTATACTAATATGGTTCTATTTCCAATTAAATTTGAATTTTATTATAATATTTCATTAAAAATAAGTGATTTGCTACTATAAGATATTTAACGGCTGTTGTAAGTAATTTTAATTAAAAAATGTATAATCGTAAATGGAAAGAAAAAGAACGTATTTAAAAGCTAAATAAATCGGTTGATTTTTGCTGGGAATATAATAAAAAACCTAGAAGTATTTTTCTAGGCTTTTATCATATATATTTTATTTTATATTAATCAAATTTAATATCTGTAACTTCATTCCAATTTACTTCTTTAATATTATTTGGATGATATAATTCTACTGTATGTATTGCATCTTTATAACTATAATAAATTACTGTTTTAGCATTAGTATGATTTTTTTTGTATCCTTGATATTTTGCATTAGTTGGAATTTTACTTTCTATAAAATTATATGCTGAATTAGTTTCTATTGTTTCAACTCTATTTGAATCAAAATATATTAACATAAATAAACTTATAATTATACAGATGCATGAACATCCAATAAGATAAAATTTGAACCATTGTCTAAAACTGATTTTATTTTTTTTCATAATAGTTTATATCTCCTTTAAAAATTTTCTAATGATATATAATCTATTTCATTATTTATTAATCTAAAAATTTTACTGGATATTAAATCTCTATTTATTTTATAACTTTCAAACTTACATTTTTCTAATACCTCAGAATCAAAACTATCATTAGAAAGTTGCTTTATATGTAAATATTGTTTTAATAGTTCTTCATCTAATAACTCTAAAGTTCTTGAATATGTATCAGTGATTGTAATAATATTGTTATCAAGATATTGTAATAATACAGATTGCAATTGTAGAGATAGTAATTTAGAATATATTATTTTAAAATTCTTAATATAATCTTTTGAATTTTCCATTAATACAATTTCTATATTTTTTAAAGTACATTTATTTGTATTTATTTCAATTAATCTATTGTTTGTATTTGAATTATACATACTATTCCCTCCCCTGCTATATACAATCATTAATTAATTTACTATCAGCTTTAAATGTAATAGCCATACTATAATTGCCTAGTCTTACAAATTCAGTGTTTATATCTTCTAATTTGTGAATTTTAGTTCTTTTTCTGTTTCCATCTTCCTCTTCATATACAAGTGTCTTTTCTGTTCTACTTATAATTTTAATTTTGAATTTACAATCTCTATCACAAATACTACTTGTTTCATAAGTTTTCCCAACTAAGAATTTTATCATCATCTTACCTCCATAAAAATTAATTATAAGAATTAAAAAGTCGAGTTGTTTTTTTGTTGAGCTGAAGATTTCATATTTGCATTAGTTTGTCAAAAAGCTCTGCTAAGTATAAACTTTTTTTGGCCAATGTTCTTAGGCTAAAAAAAATTTATACTGGTTTTGACAAAATAAAAAAATATGATAAGCTGTTGCGATAAAAAAACGACTAAAAATATTTACATTACTTATTTTGATGGGTTTAATGATTTTGATTTTAAATAAATACATTATATTTATAAAAGCTCTTAGATTAGATTGTAAAGACTTTTGGGTTGTGAAAGTATATTACATTACTTGTTGTATTTATAGGGCTTGAAATTGAAATAAATAGATAGATTTGTATTATAAGAACTATAGTTATTAATTTCCAAAACTTTATGATATAATTATAGAAGCAAGAAGATTAAAACTATATTTTAAGAGTGGAGTTCATACTAAAGATAAAAACCAACTTCCTAAAAGGGAGGAGGTGAAAGTATGAACGAGTTTTTACTTAGTGTTTTAGCAAGTTTAGCAGCTAGTGTAATAATTTACTTAATTAGTAAGTTAAACAAAAAAGTAAAAAGCCACTCTGTGCGAAAGAGTAGCTTTAGTTTTGAACTAAAAGTTAAGTTCAAAAAGAATAATCAATAATTTCTGGACTCTACTCTACAGCAAATAAAGTATAGTCCTTCTTGCTTTTATTATACCACAAAATGTGGATTTTGATACAAATTTATATCTTTTTATTAATTTATAAAAAATATAAGTTGCTATTTTATATAATTTCTTGATTAATTGTTATATTGAATTAGTGACTTCATTTTCCACAACATTTTTTATATTTTTTTCCACTACCACAATAACATCGTTCATTTCTACCTATTTTCTTATTACTATCTATTTTTTCATTAATCATTGCTATATAAGGGTCTTTAGTTAGGATAAAGTCTTTAAAAAAAAGAAGCCTATAGTTTTCTAAGTTAGATTGATCTTTAAATAAAGGTATTTGTTTAGTTTCTTCTTCAAGGTATTCTAATATTTTACTTATATTATTTGGATTGTCTAAATACTTTACAAATTCATCTGCTACAGGTTTGTTATTTCTCCATAAACATTTTAGACGTTTTGAATCTAAATGTTCTTCAGATAAAGGGTATCTACTAAATTTATTATTTTCTAGTTTTTTTATATTTACTTTATTATGAATAAAAAGTGTTTCTGTAAAGAAAAAAACTCTGCTAGTTCATTCAAAAAACTGTTATCTATACTTTTATTTTTTGCATAATTATATGATGAAACAAATTACTGTATGTTTAATCATTTTATTTGCCCCCTCACTATTTTTTATCTTATCCTTAAAATCTATCCATAACTTTGGATTATCAAGCATCTTACGAGGACAATATTTTCTCTTAGCATCATAATGTCTAATTACTTTATCATTTGATATATTTAAATCTTTCATCAATATTTTTGTTAAATCTATTGTATTTTGTCGTGCTTTTGAATAATTTCCATCATGATTTACACATATTTCTATATTGATACTAGTGTAGTTCCATAACATGTGCATGTCTCTTAGCATCTGATCCCTTATCCTCATTATCAGTTTCATGGATTACGATAAATCTAGGATTATTCTTATTTTGATAACATTTTTTCTTTGTTAGCATTTTTATTATATCTACCATTATTTTTTATTTTCCCCCCTTAACATTCAATTCATCTGTCATTGCATCTAGTAAAGATACTATTTTATCCTTTAATTTCTTAGGTACTGGTAATCCACATAAATACATATTTTTTAATATACTTACACTTTCATATAAAATGAACAGAATAGAAAAAAACTCAGATATTCCAAGATGATTTAATTTTAAAAAATCAATCAATTCTTGTGGGAACATAAATAAAAAGTTAAACTTTGTAAGAATGTCAACTACAGATAAAAAAAATATACATGCTATCATTGCTACTTTTCTTATTCCTCCATCTATTCCAAGACTAGAATTAAATTTACGGTTTTTTATTGCACTTAAACATCCTAATAATGTATCAAATGATATAGTTAAAATTACTAACTTTATAAATATATTTTCTGATAAAAAAGATATTGTCATATTAATAACGCCTCCTAACTTTATATTAAAAAAATATTTTGTACTATTACAATATAAAAAGGTGAACTACTGTGTATTCATTGTAGCTCACCTTTTTATTGGTAAATCTTAATATTAGATAGAACACTTTATGCAGTGCATCATTTTGTTTATTTTTATATATTTAAATATAGAGGGATATATTTAACATTTATTCACTGACCACTAATTCAGCTGTATCAGGATCAAAATAATACTCCTCATCATCAATAGTAACTGAACCAGTTGCTGCAATATATTCATCTGTAAAATAATATCTCTTTTCATCTAAATCTAACCAACCAGTATAGTTTATTGATTCTCCTTCAAAATTCTCATCTAGAGTATTTTGATGTGCAAAATATTTAAATCCATCTGGTGTATTAAATACTCCAATCTGCATAATTCCATCTTCACTAAAATAGAACATCTTATCTTCTATATTTATATAACCAGATTGCATAACACCATCTTCATTAAAATAATAATGATTATTTTCAAATGATATAAGGCCTGTTCTCATTATACCATTCTCATCAAAATAATATTTTGTATCATTAATTACATTAATACCTTTATATGCTTTTTTAGTTTCTGGATCGAAATAATATTTATCACTTTCATTTTCCATATCATAGATCCATCCAGTCTCAATTAGATATGTTTCTCCAAAATAATATACATCTTCATTAACTTTAACTAAACCACTGTATTCAACTGCTTGTCCATAAATATTTTCATTTACAGTATTAGGAGGCGCAAAGTATTTATATCCATCTGAAGTATCAAATACACCAATTTGAACTATACCCTTCTCATCTATATAGAAATAATTATCATCTATATTTTGTACTCCAGATTCTATAATTCCAGAATCAGAGAAGTAAAAGACCCTATCATTTATAGTGACAAATCCAACTTGCATAATTCCATCTTCATTAAAGTAATATTGCTCATCATTAATTAATGAAAAACCTATAAATGCTTCTGCTGTGTTTTCATCAAAGTAATACTTTGAACCATCATCTAAATTTCTCCATCCAACTACAGCTGTAAATGAATCATCAAAATAGTAAATTTTATTATTGAAATTTAATATACCAGAATATGAAAGTGCTTCACCTTCTTCATTCCCTAAATCTTCATTATAATGAGCAAAATATTTAAATCCATCTGATGTATTAAATACTCCTATTTGCATTTCTCCGTTTTCAGCAAAGTAGAAATACTTGCCATCTATTTCAGTATAACCTACTTTCATAACACCAGAATCATCAAAATAGTGTTTCTTATCATTTATACTAACAAATCCTTTTTGCATAATTCCATCAGAATTGAAATAGTATTTATCATCACCTATTTGATTTAAACCTTTAAAAGCTTTACCTGTTTCTGGGCTAAAATAGTACATTTCACCATCTAATTCTTTCCATTCTACAGCTCCTCTATAATTATCTTCAAAATAATAAATATTTTCGTCAATAATTAATTTTCCAGTAAAATCAATTGCTTCTCCTTCTAGGTTTTCATCAAGTGTATTAGCTGGAGCAAAATATTTAAATCCATCTTCTGTACTAAATACACCTGTTTGTAACACTCCAATTTGGTTGAAATAATAATTTTTGTCATCAATTATTGTATCTCCAATTGAAGCAGCTCCACCATTAGTTGGATTAAAGTAGTATTTATCATCACCTACAGTCGTGAATCCAGTTATCAAATTATTTACTGGTGGTTTGAAATAATACAATGAATCATTAATATATATTAATCCAGATACTTTCATTCCAAAGTTATTAATATAAAATTTCTCATTATAGAAAGAAATCAGACCCAATTTATAGCTACTAAATCCATCCTCATACTTTGAAGGTGTAAATGCTGAGATTATTTCACTTAAAGATACATCTTGCTTATCACTAAAGTTAAAAGATAGCTTATTTGCTAAGGTATTACCTTTAAAAACATTAGCGAATCTTATTTTAACTTGTGATGCTTTATCTTCTCCAATAGTTGACATGAGAATAAAATCATTACCATCATTACTCCATATATATCGTATAGATAAATCGTTGATATTAACCTTTATTTTTTCACTTATATAATTTGCATCTAATACAATAACTTCTGGATAAGTATTATTTGTTTCATGTACAGGTGTTATATTTATTTCATCTGTATATAAATTTGGTGAAATTATAACTTTGTTAATAAAACTGTCTATTCCATAAAGATGCTTTTGAGAGAAATTAATAACAGTTGAAGATATATTTCCAGAATCATCTAAATCATAATTTGGTTCTACTATCATATTTTGTCTATTTCCTAAATATAAAGTATATTTAGTATCTAGAGCATTAAACTTAATGAAATATGGTTGTATATTATCATTTTCATCACAAATAAACTCGAACTGACCAATAGAAGTCATACCACTTATTATAAAATTAGTCTCTAACACTAAATTAACCTTATCTTGTAATGAGTGGCTGAAAACATTGTTTATATTCATACTTTTTAAAAAGCTCATTAAAGAATCTGAAGTATTTGTACCAACCTTTTTATTCATAAACGTTAAAATCTCAGCTACTCCTTTTTCATCTAAATGTACTCCATTTAATTTTATAGTGTGTTCATCCTGTAGAGTAAAAGAAAGTGATATTTTTATATCATCCTTAAGATAATAACCTGTTAATATATTAATGTCATCTTTAGTTATAACTTTAACATCTTTCAAAATGTCACTATAATGTCCAAATGAAGGTTTACTATTATCCATATAAACCTTACTTATAAGAACTACATCAGATAATTCAGATGCAAATAAACCTTCTTTTGTTGAAACATTAATAAAACCATTCTTTTTTCCTTCAGCATCTACGAAGCTATAAGGTATATTTTTCTGCAATTCACTATTGAATCCTATATAATCTATTTTCTGTTGAATATAATTTGAATTTGACATTAATGTTTTTAATTCGCCAGAAAGAAGTAATTTATATGATTTTGATAATAAATCAACCTCTATAATTGCATTTATTCCTTCTAAAATTGAAAATGTTAAAGAAACAAATCCATTACTGCCATTTACATCTCCAGAAAAATTAAGTTCATGGCTATTTAAAATGATTTTATTATCTTCAATACTTAGTGTAGATAAAATACCTTCTATTAAATCACCTTTTTTAATTTTATCAGATTCTATAGTTACATCTCTCACAACATTATCAACATCTATAATCCAAACATCACTTTCACTTAATTCTATATTTATACCCATATTATATTGAGAAAGAGACAATGCATAAGTTCCTCCTGAACCATAGAAAGAATATGATAAGTTTTCTCTTATATATTCTGTAGTTATTACTGGAACTACAAAACTTCTAGTATTACTATCTAAATTTATTCTTATATTAGTATCTTCATATCTTGGTTTTAATGTTGTTATTAAAGCATCAGCTATAAAAGCGAAATATCTCCAATAAAACTCACCTTCATAGTGATTTCTTATACGGTCTAACAGTTTTGTACCATCATTTTCTAAACTTCTTAAACCTGGTGTCCATCCTGTTTCCCAAGCAAATACTCTATTTGGGGCATTAGGTAATACCATTAAATCTTTTGACAAATCAAGTTCTTCTTTTTGTACTTCCAATACATCATATATAGATAAGTATGGCTCTCTATATGTTATTGATGGTGATGAAAAGAAGTGATCTATATCGTCTGTTACTGTATGACCTGAACCTCCTTCCATTCTCCATATTTCACATTTACCTAGAGTTATTGAATTATTATTAAAATCTATTTCTGATATTACTAAATCGTCTTGTGGCATTATTATTTTATCATCTAATAAAGTAAATGCTCCCTCAGTTTCAGCTAATGAAATATGCTTAAAATAATCTACAACCTTTGTTGCCTTATCTCTAAGTATAAGCTCATTGTTTACCAAACTTGGTATACCTGCTGAAATTCCTGCTAAAGGAACTAAAAGTATACTAAATCCACTAGCTATTCCTAGGGCTGAAGTAATGATTGCAGTTGTAGCTGCTGTTAAATTTACTGCCATTATACCTATCTTAGCTTCTATTTCTTGTCTTAATAATGGGTCACTCGTTTCACTTAGCTCTTTGATTGCTGAACCTAAACTTACACCATCTATGATAGTTGCAATTACAGGTAATCCTTCAGATAATGTAGGAAGTAAGTCTATAGTTTCATCTAATGCAGTTGATACTAATTCAACAACTTTGGCTGCATCTGTAATAGTATTTAAACCAGTACTAAATAATTGAGCATAAACTTGAACTTTCATTGCTACACTTAAATTACTAAGAGATTCTTTAGAACTATTATATTCTATTAATGATTGTATAAAAAATGCAGCATTTAAAGTATTTACTTCATGTGTAGTATCTAAATTTACTTTTTTTACTAACTTACCATTTACAGTATCAAATATAGTATCTTTTACCTTAGAAATCTCTTCAGTTATATGATTAGCATATTCAGAGAATATTGTCTTTTCAGTTTCTACAAATATAGATTCTCCAGTTTCTTTATTAATAAATCTTATACTAAATCCCTCATCAGTCTCTGATATGTCCTCAAAAGATATAAAATGAGAATCTTCTAATTCATTCTGTTGTTTTAAGTCGCATAGTGCATCAGAAATAGATTCTATTAGTTTAAATTCATTTTTTATATAATTAATAGAGTCAGAAGTTAAATTCTTAGCTTCTTCAATCCTTTCCTCAACAATTTGTGTATCTATATTTGAAATAACATTTATCTCACACTCTGCTAACATTACTTTTTCTTCTAGTTCAATATCACTTGAATTAGAATTATTTCTAATTTCTTGTAATAATGTAGACAGCTCAGGTAAATTTTTAGATTTTACTATAATTTTATTTTCTTTAGAATTAAATGATATATATTCTTTTGATGAAATATCCTTTATAATACTTTCTTCTTTATTTATCCATTCACCAGAATGATCTAATAATTCTCTTCTTCCTTCACTATTTATTCTAACTTCATATTGATTTGCACTTACTATAATAGAGTCTTGACTTATAGATGGCATTAATTCTGATATTTTATCTTTAACTTTAAGCAATAATTTTCCAGGATAAGTCTCTTCTATATTGATAGAGTAGCTAAACATATTACATCCTAATAAATTTATTTCTATTGCCTTAGGAGAAATATCCTCTTTAGCTAAATCTATTACTGTTTCTATTTCTGTGGATAATGAATCTACATCAAGGCCTGCAAATATATCAGTATTAAACTCATCTTTACCATGACCAATAAATGTTAATTTAATCTTAGGTCTATCAGAAATTATACTTGGAATTCTATACTTGTCTATTTCTTGTATTTCATCATCTCCAGGATTATAATAATATGCAATTTCTGAATCCTCTATATTTTTCTGAAACAGTATACTATCATAAGGAGTCTTTGCAAATAAGTTACATGCTGCTTCATAACTAATTTTATCTCCCTGTAACTGAACAATGTAGTGTATATATCCTCTCTCTGAGCTTCTTGCCAATGAAGATATTTTTTCTAAAAGATACTCCTTGTCAACTACTGTATTTTGAGAAAAGTCAAGATTGTCATCTTCTCCAAGTGCCCCTTCAAAATAATTCCTTTTATATTCTTCAAATTGAGCTTTAGCTCTTGCATCGTCAAATGACCATAAGCTAGCCATTTCTTGTTCAGTTGATTGAGAAATATTAGTTTTAGAGATTTCAAAGTTTCTTAAGTCAGCTTCTATCAAATGGATATTCATACTGTCTTCTTTAAACATTAATAAATCTTGATAAGCTGCCGCATATGCCTCAGGGCCACTTAAGTTAATAGTAGTTTTAACATCTGGGAAGAAACCAACTCTTAAATACTTTCCTAGTTCCATCATAAATCTACCATTATCTGCATTAGCTTCAGCCATTATACTATCAATAAAAGTATTCGTTGTAGTATTAAAATCATTATCCTCGCTAATAGCTGGATTTAAACTATTATTCAATATTTTATACCTGTTCTCGATTTGTTTTACTATTAAATTGCTACAATATGAGTCTTTCACAGAAATTAGCCCTTGATTTATAATACCCTTACTATTAAATGCAATTTTAACTTCTAGTGGTGATGCCTCCATATCGCCAAGTGATGAGAATATTTCTGATTTATCTGACTTAGAAGCTAGAGCAGATTCAAAACTACTTTGAACTTCTTCATCTAACATATCAAAATGTTCTGAAGTATATCCTGGTATATATTCTTTGTATTTCATTATAGCTTCTAACTTTGTCATTTCCCAAAAATCCACTGTTACTGAACTAGGTTTCTCTATAGACTCAAATAAGTCTGGTTGTATTCCTGGTAACATATCAACATCTAAATACACACCACCAATTTCTTTTAATGCAGATATTCTTAATATGTCAGAAGCAGCAGCTAAATTCCATCTTTCTACCAACTCTTGTTCATATAATTTGAATGACTCTCCATTTTTAAATTCTTCAAAGTTTCTAACATCATTTCCACTATTCTGTGTAATTTTATTTAAAGATTCTTCAATATAGGCATTAAGTTCATCTATCTCCTTTGAATACTCATTTGAAAGATACGTCTTTACAATATCATCAATTATAAGTTCAGGATTCTCTTCTCTTTGAGCTTTATAGTAATTTATGAAATTTTTCTGTTTATCATAAATCATTTCCATACGTTTTCTATAAAAATTATTATGGTCAAATCTAGGGTCATTTAAATTTTCACTAAATGATTCAAGTGTATCATTTGTTGTTGCTTCCACTATAGTTTTTTTCAATGTGTTTATCAAAAATGCATTACTATCATAAAAAACATTAGTATTATAATCACTGTTTACATCTTTCCATTGATTTATATAATTAATTGCAGTATCACTTATTTGACCTCCAATCCAAACGAAGTGTAAATTTTTCTCAACTGGAGTTAAATTACTATTCTTCAGTTCTATTACTTCTGTAGTTAAGTATTCTTTAAATTTTTTTAAGGCTTTATTTCTTCCAGACTTTTTATATGTATCTATATAAGCATCTGTTAAACTATTTATATCTTTTAATTTTAAATATTTTTCAACTACGGTATTTTCTGACATATTATGATACTCTTCCAAAGCATCTAATATTGCTACATATTCATCTTCTTGAGTACGAAATTTTACATTTGCCATTTTTTCTAACTGCTTTCTGTTAACTAAGCTCATAAAAATTTCTCCTTTACTATTATATTTTTATTGGAACTAAGTACATAAATGGTGAAAGTTTATTACATATTCTTCCTTCTATCTGCAGAGTATATTAATATTAATTTAAGTTTTCATATATATTCACTTCCTAACATTTTAAATTGAAGATGCTCATCTGATTAATTTGCTCTTCTACTAGATAAAGATGTTGTTTAAGATAAATATGTAAACCTTTTTGTAACTATAATATAAAAATTAAGTTATTTCTGCATAGGATCAATATATTTTGTATCGATATAAATGGTGAAAGTTTATTACATATTCTTCTTTCTATCTGCAGGGTATATTAATATTAATTTAAGTTTTCATATACATTCACTTCCTAACATTTTAAATTGAAGATGCTCATCTGATTAATTTGCTCTTCTATTAGATAACGATGTTGCTTAAGATAAATATGTAAACCTTTTGTAACTATAATATAAAAATTAAGTTATTTCTGCATAGGATCAATATATTTTATATCAATATTAATTATAAATTTAAAAAATTTTCATAGTCTTTTTTTATTTTTTTAAAGGCTCTATTTTTAGCTTTATTAACAGCCTGTCTTGATATTTTTAATTTCACTGATATTTCTTTATCAGAATATCCCTTTAAATATTTATAAAAAATTACTTTTCTTTGAATACCAGATAATTCGCCAAAAATATAGTCAATGAAGCAAATATCTTCTTCAAAAGTACACTTATTTTGATAATCAGTTTTCATATTTAGTAGTTTTTCATCAAATTCTACAAATTGAAACTTCATTTTGGAATATCTTTTAGACAACTGAAACATTTTATTTAATAGTGATTTATGAATATACTTGACTATAATAGCATCGCTTTTATTTGTTATTTTTTTTAAATTAATATTTTTTATTAAATCAATAAAAAATATTATCAAGTCTGTTTCTCCCTCTTCATAATGTAAAAATTTACTAAGTTTTTTTATTAATGGCTTAAACATAATTAGAATTTCTTGCAAGTCATCTACTGAGTTGCTTCTTGATAAAATAATTAATTCATAAAAAGACTTTTGCATAAAATCATCTCCCTTTATACTTATAATGATTATATTTTTAGAGATTTGACAACATTTATGAAATAAAAAATAATAAAGTTGCAATATTAGATAAAAAATACTTAATAAAATATTAATTTAAATGATAAAACTAGAATAATATTTAAATATACTTAATAAATAGGTTGAATATTTTTGATTTATGATATATTATAAAAGTAAAACACTTTATTAATGTAGTATATTTTAAAAAACACTGCATAATGATTTTTTAAAAAATCTTTTTTTTGAATTTTCAGTTTTTATTGTTGTGGGAGGAATTATATTGGATATATTATTATTTGATAACGATGTTGCTTTTGGAAGAAAGTTAAAAGATTGTATAAATAAGATACTAATCAAAGATGGATTTGATAATGATATTGTAAAATTATATCGTAATGCAGATTTATTTTTAAGAGATATTAATGAGAAAAATAAAGTAAGAATATTTTTTATTGGAGTTGATTTTGAATATAAACTAAATGAAGATATTTGTGATGGCTTATGGTTGGCTCAACAAATTAGAAAAAATGACTATGTTAGCCCTATTATATTTCTTTCAAATTATGTAGAAATAGGTATGAGTATTTTTAATTATATGCTTGAAGCTATGGACTTTATATCTAAACATAATATGGATACTGCTGAAGGAAAAATAAGAGCTTGTATTAAAACTTCTCATGAAAGGTATTTTAAAGAGATAAATTATAAAGAAAATTTTTTTACTATTCATAAAGATTTTGAAGTTTGGAGAATTCCATTGAGTGAGATAATCTATATTAGTACATGCTCTAAATCTCATCAAGTAAGAATTGTAACCACAAAAGATGAAATTTATGTTTATAAGACTTTGAAAAGTATAGAATGTTTAGATTCTTGCTTATCTCGTATACATAAATCCTTTATAGTTAATAATCAGCATATACTTTCGCTAAATATAAAAGGAAAGTTTATGAAAATGTCTAATGGAGATAAATGCTCTATATCTGATAAATATTTGAAAGATATAAGAAAACTACTTAAAATAAAAGAAAATATTATCATATAATTAATAAAAAAAGAAGTATAAAATTTTATATATTATACTTCTTTTTTTATTAATTATATGTATATAATATACTGAATATTTATAATTCCTGAAAATCTATTTTTATTGCTTATAAATCTTAATTTTTATTAAAATAGTATATTTTGTACAGAAAAAGGCTAATTAAAGCAGAGAAGTATATAAATCATGAAAAGATGATAATATTTTTATATTTAAACTATATAATGTAAATAAGTAAATTGAAACAAGCATTAGGCGTAAAGATAAAGATTACTTAATAGCAAGGCTTATGTTGAAAGTCTAAATGAATATTTAAAGTAAAATATAATATATGCTAATTATAAATCTCTTATAGAAAACTTTAATAAAAAATATATAGTATTAAACTTGAAATAGAAATACTCTCACACTTTATAAACAAAGTTTTCAAGTTATAAAGAAATATTGGCACTGAATGTAATTAGAATGCACTCCTAAGATACTTTTTTTAATTTAACTTGATATTGAGATAATATTTTTTCTAAATATAATTTTGAATCTTATTTATAATTTAATGTTTTAAAAGTGAAGCTTTATTTTCGATTTGTAGAGCTTTGAAAAAATCCGCCTTATGATTCATCCTTGTATAATTTACTTGCTATTTTATCAGAAGCTTCTCTATCCATTTTATCAAGTACGTGAGAATATATATTAAGAGTGGTATTAACATTTGAATGTCCAACTCTTTCTGAAATAACCTTTATAGGTATATGTGAGTTCATAAGTAATGTGACATGTGAATGTCTTAAATCATGAAACCTAATATGAGGAAGTTGCTCATACTCCAGGAATCTTCTAAATCTATGACTTATAACACTTTCATCTATAGGATTCCCTTTCTTATTAATGAACAATAGATTATAGTTATTTTTAATACTGCTATTTAGTAACTCTCTTTCTTGCTCTAATTTATGTTTCAATAAGAGATTCATTATCTCATCTGGAGTAGATATCTTTCTGATTGAACTTTCAGTTTTAGTATCTTTTAGTATAACTTCTCCATTAACTTTTGCAGTAATTTTCTCTATTGAAATTATTTTTCTCTCGAAATCTACATTTTCCCATGAAAGACCTAATATTTCAGATATTCTCATACCAAGACCAACACCTAAATTTATATGTAGCTCTAAAGTAGTATTTTTACAAGCTTCTAATAATCTTATTATTTGTTCTTCATTATAAATTTCATTTTTAAACTTCTTTGATTTAATTAAATCTATTCCTTTAGTTGGATTCTTATCAATTATTCTTAAAGCAAATGCACTTTCAAATGCAAGTTTCATTATATTAATATGTATTTTTAAAGTTTTAGAACTTAGAGTATCTGACAAGGTATTTATGTAATTTTGTATATGTATTGTATCAATATCTTGTAATCTCATTTTACCAAGATGTGTTATTATGTATTTATTGCATATATTGATATATTTACTATAAGTAGTTATTGACCATCTAGATTTATATTCTTCTATGAATGCTTTTAAAAAATGTTTAAACAAAATATTATTTGGAATTAGTATATTATTTTTATACATACTATCTTTTACTTCTGCGAGCCTTTTATTAGCTTCTCTTTTTTTAGTAAAAGAACCCATATTCTTTTGTTTTTTCTTTCCAGTAAGTTCATCCTTATATTCTAAGTAGACTATATACTTTTTATTTACAATTCTTATAAAACCAGTCATAAAAAATCACCTTTCTTAAAAAACTTTATATGTTAATTATACCATTGAAAACTAAATAAAAATATGATTTCACTGAGTTACAACTGAAATTTATAAATAAATAAATAGTATAACCTATTAATATCAATATATTATAAAAAATATCATAGAATATTTAATTCTATGATATTTTTTATGATTTAATAACTAAATATAAATTTCGATTTTAAGACGATGTAATCTAGCATAGGATAAATTATAAAGCAATAAAAAATATTCCTTTCTTACAGGATTTTAAGAGGTCATTATTTTTGTAATGACTGATATCGAACCTTATATAGAATATTCTTAATTATTCATGTAAAATTATCTTAATAGACAAGATTTTTTATTAATATAACTTATTTTCATTTTGTAAGTATAAAATTGCAATATATTCTAGGAGGGTGTCTTATTATTAAAATAATATCACAAGCGGAGTTAAAGGTAATGAAATTTATTTGGGAAAAAATGATGAAGTGATTTCTAAAGAAGTCATGGAAAATAAATATAATTGGAAAACATCTACAACACTTACCTTATTATCAGAGTTGGTTAAAAAAGAATTTTTATCAGCTGAAAAAATTGATAGATACACATATTATAAAATTGTAGTTAGAAAGAGAGAATACTTAAACTTTAAAATTGAAAATTTTATTGGAAAAAGAAAAGTTTAAACATTTTATAGAAATAGTAAAGGAGCTGGATGAATAAATGAATACTCTATAGTTGTAAGTAGTTTAGGTATTTGTATATTAATAATTCTAAAAATATGTCTAATTAAAATATTTAATAAAAATTTTAATTAGATATATTTTTAGAATGCTACTTTTCCAAATATCTTGTTAAATTGAATCTACTACAAAAACAGAAGAAAGTTCTACTCTATCATATCACCTATCTTTATATCCATGAATTGCAACTTCTTTAATTAGTTTATATAAATATCCTAGTAGAAATATATTATTTAAATCTAGAAATTTATTTTAAAAACCTTCTTATCACTATGAAACAAAAGAAAAGATAGAAAAATTCTTTAACAATACTGGTTGCTCTTTAAGTGCTAATTATAGAGTATTAATAGACTCTTAAAAACTCTAAACATACAATTGATGAATAAACTTTATAAAGACTTTTTATAAAAAAAATACATTAGAGAATATATCAGAAAATAATTATACAATATACGCTTTAACATTAGCTTTCATAATTTTATATGATTGTACATGAGTTCATACATTGACCACTATTCTTGTCTGTTTCATAGACAAGAATAGTGGTCAATGTATAATATATAAAAAGCGATATAACACTAAAATGTCATACCGCATACTAAAAATAAACATATTTAAATTGTATAAAAAACTAATTTACTAATGACATATCAAGAATTAAATTTGTTGTAGTCCCACTTTTATAAGTATCAATTTTATTGATTTTAAATGTACTATTATGATCTACAAGTAATTCACGCTCACTACGAGAACCATTTAAATTTGAAATATACGCTGCATTAGTACCTTTAGGTAAACGCATACGAATAGTAAATTTTCTAGAAGCAAATGTAGAGTTTTTTAAGCTAGTTATGGCAGAACTAACAAAGTTTGGATATGTTAAAGTTTTACCCTCCCACTTTTCTTTAAATGCATTTACATTTGCTTCTAAATTAAAATTATATTCAGGTGATGTAACTGTTAAACCAAATTCAGGAGCACCAGCTTTTCTATATACTGTCAAGTTACTTGGTAATGGTTTAATTTTTAATGCACTTTCAATACCTCTTACTTCTTCATCTATTACTGGATCAGGTGCATTTACTGGTCCATTTGAAATTAGATAATTATTAATTACTGAATATCCCCTTTTTCTGTAGTATTCTAGAGCAAATTCTTCAGACTTACTCAATTTTGATTGCCAATCAGCATAAGTTTCTTTTCCCCAAGCATCCCCTTTTTCTTCTTCCTCTTTAAAATCAAGACTATTTACTAAAGATGCTTCAACTTTTATGTACTGTTTTCCACTTATAACAACACGAACTGTTTTATCAACCTTTACACTATACCCTTGTTCTATTAATGTACTTACTGATTCATTATTTTGATATGGTAGCATTCCAGTTCCTTTAGGTAATTTTAAATGTACAAATAGGGGTGTAGGCTTACTATCTTCTTTACTTGGTTCATATAAAGATACATCTTTAAATCCATCTTGGGAAAATAATCTATCTTGTACAGTATCTTTAAACTTATTAAAATTTTCTAGACTAATTTCACTTTCTGAATTTCCTCTAATTTCTCCATTAAAAGCAAATTTATCAGCAGATTCAAAATAATAAATATACATAGGTTTATCTATTTTATTTTTTGATATTGCACTTTTAAGGTCTTTATATTCTTTTTCAAAAGGATGCTCTAATAGTTCTTGACTTGAAAGATACATTCTTTCCTTGGAGTATTTACTTATCTCTACTGAATCTTTCTTATATTCTGTTAGAGCTTCTTTTTCTAATTTTCCAAGTCCTTTTTCGATTCTTTCAGCTTCTGATTTTTCCCATTCTATAGCTTTGTCTCTGTCTTTAAGAAAATCTTCAGGTCTTTCTATAGGAGCTTTATAGTTAATGGTAGTTGCATTTTGCTTTGAATATCCAGCTAAACTTTCAGCATAAGTACCACTACTAAATAAGATGTTTGTCAAAATAAGACATAACACTAATACTATAGAAATATAATTTCTAATCTTTTTCATATAAAATCCCTCCTCACATTATTTTAAATAACTTTTAAACTTTATTCTGATAATATTATACAGTTTAAATATAAAAATATTAGTTATATTTCACAATTAACACCATTATTTGCTTTAATCATCTATATTACAAAACAATGAGTTATTTTATATTAAATATTTTTTTTAGGCAAGATAAGTATTATTTCAGGAAATGTAATTATACAGAATACAATATATAAATTATTTTTATTTACTACAAACCTTTTACATCTTGTAAGAACTTATTAGATATGGAACACTTATTATTAGTCGCTTTTTACATTTTTTCTTCTAAGTTTAAAATATTCATATCTTGATTAGATTATTTAACTATAAGTCGAAATTCCTCTTACTCACCGTAGGAGGTGGAGGATGTAAGTTCAATCAATAAATTGTTTTTCACCTTGATTTGTCGTATACTAATAATACGTTTAGAACTTTTCAAACTGAATATATAAGGTTGGTACTAGAAAAGGTTAGTACCATAAAATATTCAACCAATCGCCACATATAGATGGAGCGAAAACCAAGCCATGAAATCTATATGTTTAGTTCATTCACAATCCAACGAGGGTGACTCTTGCCGAGAGAAAAGTCGGTATTATTAGTGTTGATACACCAACCGAAGGAACTTCGGAGTTAGCTTGGTGATACTGATAGCAATAGTTATCTTGACCAAGAAGCCACTACTTCAAATTAGCCATAGGTTAATTAAGTGTATGGTAGTTCACAGTTCACTGTAATTTCTAGTATCTCATATAATCAAGAGCATTGAAAATACTAATCTTTCATTATATTTCACATTAACTAAATCGCAAGAAATAGTTTTAAATTACTTTATTTTTTTGCTGATGAAGTCGGTATAATAAAAATCTAGTAATAACATTAAGTAAAAACTTATAATTATATATTTTTTACTACATAAAAACACCTTATAAAGTAGCCTGTTTAATCAGCTTGCTTTATAAGGTAAAATATAGTGTTTGTTGGGGATTATATTTTTATAAAATTAAGCTTGCTTATTTATGGTATTCATAAACTAATATCTCTCTGTTATCAGGAGTTACAGCATATATCTTCATTGGTTTATATGTTAATATCTTTGCCAAATCTGTATCATAAGTTTTCAAGTTTATATAATTAGTTTTAGGTTGATTTTCATCTCCTCCATAATTACGCATTTCTTTATCTCTAGTACCAATATCTTTATACACTCCATTTTCAAGAGTTGCATATACATGGTATTTATTAATATAATTAAGTGCATCTTTATTAGTATCAGTAGGTTTAAAATAATATCCTTTAAAATAAGATTGTCCAGTAGTTGTGTTCCATTCAAAATCTGCATAATATGTCTTATGTGCATCTATTATTTCTTGATCAGTTGGAACTTTAACATCTTGCTCTTTAAGTATTTCTGGTGTACTATTCAACTCTGTAATAGATAAATTATCTAAGAATGTTGTACCACTACCATTTAATGTTATCTCTACATCTGAAGAGTCTTTTCCCTCTGTCTCAAATTCATAACTGAATTTTGTATAATCTTTTTCTGGTACTAAATAATCTGTTTTCTGTTCTTTTGCCTTTACGTTTACAGATATTGAATTAGAACCTGAAGGATCTTTTGAGTATCCACTGAAAACATAACGTTTATAAGGCTTTAACTTAGACATTGGTATTGTAATCTTTGTTTGTCCTTTTAATTTATTAGCTGCACCTTGTAAACCATCTTGATTTGTAGTATCAGTATTAGTCCATGCATTAGGATAATTACTATAACCATCAAAATTAGTAAAATATGAAGGTGTTTTTATAAGTATATTCATACCTCTTTCAAGTTTAACATTATATATTTTTTTATCATCTAAAGTTTTTAATCTCTCTTTAATTGTATCAGCTGTATAGTCATCAAATATAAGTTCGACACAACTCTCATCAATTGCTACTCCATTAAAATATAATAATCCGTCTTTTTTAGTAGCACCAAAAGCTTTTTCAATTGCTTCTCCAATTGTTAATTGTGGAGTTTTATCTTCTGGATCATATGAATCTTTAGCGGCAACACGTCTTTCATAAGATTGGCTTCCTGTGTCTAATATAAGAGATGCAGAAATACTATCTACTTGACTTATATAATCTGACCAGCTATTTCCTTCTGTTACAATTTGTCCATGACTATTCTTTGTACCAAAATTTCCACTTACTTGTGTTGTTTCTAGTTTAATATCTTTTCCAGCATCCAATTTCTTAAGTTGTTCATAATTTATTGGTATTAGTTTAGAACTAAATTGATCCATTGTATTAAGTGCTAAAGGAGATACACCTTTTTTAGGGTATGTTTCATTAGGAGATAAATTATTGCCAATTTGATTTTCTTGTGCTTTAATAGTTGATAGTGTATCTCCATCTAAAACTAAGTTTGTCGTTGGTGTTACTTTATACATAGGTGCAGTACCAGTGTTATAGTATCTAACATTTGCATTTATATATGCTGATTCACTTTTACTTATTTGTAAACCTGTATTCCAAGATTCTCCATTACTATCTTGTACAGCAGTTGAAGTGTCTGTTGTATGAGAATAATTTGCTGTTACACTACCTGTAAATCCATTTTGATATCCAGCAGTGACAGATACACCAACTGTATTTGCATCAGTTTTACTGTTTGTAGTAGATCTAGAAACTGATTTTCCTTGATCTGTAGAAACATGATCATTTGTAGATAAAATTAATTTTTCCATACCAACTCCGACAATTGGATATGCTGCAACTAATGGGTCTCTTGCTTCTTTACTTATAGCTCTATCAAATGTACCTGAAGCCTTTTCATAGTCTGTATATGGATCTCCAGCAGTATTTGGTTCTAAATAATTTGATACATACTTTTTATATCCCTGCTCTGCAAAACTATCTTCCCATTTTACAGCAATCAAATCTTTAATAGTATAACCATTTCTTTCATATGCATCTGGAATATTATCATTGTCTGTATCCAGGTCTTCATCTTCCCAGTCAGACATTAAATTTGGGTCAAAGAAATTATTATTAGGAATAAATGGGTCATTTTTCTCTATTTTAGAATAGTCTCTTAAGAATAGATTTTCTTGTGGTATAATTGTTTTACTACCATTTGATTCCCAATAAAGTTTAGGCGATGATAAGTTATCAATTGAACCTAAATTTTTATCTTGTAATTCTATTCTGACTTTATATTCTTGACCTTTCTTCATATTGACTTTAAGTGTTTTAGACACATCACCTTTTGCATTTACTTGCATTAACACATCATCTCTATCAGTCGATAATGTATATTCACCATCTTCTGAAGGAATTATTCTTCCTACCCAACGTACAGATTTTACATCTGATTTGTCTTTATCCAAAAGCTTGTCTACTTTCTTTTCTTCAAACTTTAAATTACCATCTTGTATTGGAGCCATTAATTCTAGGTCTTTAAAGTGCTCATCTGCAAAGTAATAGCCCATTAATCCATTGCTTGGAATCGTATCTTCACTTGCTACTTCTCTTTTTTGATTTGCATAATTATTTGTAGTAGTTTGTGCATATACAGGATATGCTAAAGCTTGACTAACTATAGCTGTAAGTGTTAAAAAACTTAATATCTTTTTGTTTTTCATTTGTACTTTCATTATTTCTCCCCCTTGTATTAAAAGTTTATTTTAATTACTTGTTAAACATTAATTTACTAATATTGCATCAACAATTACTTTTGTCGTAGTACCATCTTTATAGGTATCAACTTTATTAATCTTAAATTTACTATCACGATTTAAAAGAAATTCAAATTCTCCTCCTAATCCTGGAAAAGATGATACATATGAAGCAGAAGAACCTTTTGGCATATTTATGCGTAGTATTATTTTTCTAGCTGCAAATCCATTCATATTTATACTACCTATACTTGTGCTTATAAAATTTGGATATGTTAATATTTGACCTTCCCATTTCTCTTTAAATGTATTTACATTTGCTTCTAAGTTGAAATTATATCCAGGTGATGAAGTTTCTAAGCCAAACTCAGGAGCTCCACATCTTCTGTATACAGTTAAATTAGATGGAAGAGGTTTACCTTTTAATGCACTTTCAATATTGTTTATATAAGCATCTAATTGTGGATTAGGATCATTTACTGGTCCATTTTTTATTAAATAATCATTAATACCTTTATATCCTTGAGCTACCATATAATATTGTAATGCATCAATCTGACTTGCGTTTAATTCTTTTGCCCAATCACTATAATTACTTTTTCCCCAAGCATCTCCTTTACCTACTTCATCTTTAAAATCAAGACTATTTACTAAGGATGCTTCAACCTTTATGTACTGTTTTCCACTTATGACTACACGAACTGTTTTATCAACCTTTACACTATATCCTTGTTCTATTAATGTACTTACTGATTCATTATTTTGATATGGTAACATTCCAGTTCCTTTAGGAAGCTTCAAATGTACAAATAAAGGTGTAGGTTTACTATCTTCTTTACTTGGTTCATATAAAGATACATCTTTAAATCCATCTTGTTTAAATAACCTATCTTGTACAGTATCTTTAAATTTATTAAAATTTTCTAGACTAATTTCACTTTCTGAATTTCCTCTAATTTCTCCATTAAAAGCGAATTTATCAGCTGATTCAAAATAATAAACATACATAGGCTTATCTAATTTATTTTTTGATATTGTACTTTTAATCTCTTTATACTCTTTTTCAAAAGGATTCGCTTCCATTTGATAATCATAAAAATAATTTCTTTCTCTAGAATATTTACTTATCTCTCCTGAATTTTTCTTATATTCTGTTAAAGATTCTTTTTCTGCTTTTCCAAATCCCTTTTCGATTCTTTCAGCCTCTGATTTTTCCCATTCTATAGCTTTGTCTCTGTCTTTAAGAAAATCTTCAGGTCTTTCTATAGGAACTTGATAATTAATAGTAGTTATCTTTTGATTTGAATATCCAGCTAAACTTTCAGCATAAGTACCACCACTAAATAAAATGCTTGTCAAAATAAGACATATCACTAATACTTTAGAAATAGTATTTCTAATATTTTTCACATAAAACCTCTCCTTACATCATTTTAAATAACTTTTAAACTTTATTTTAATAATATTATATAATTTAAATTCCAAAATATAGAATAGATTTCTTAATTGAGCCCTTTTTTGCTTTAAAGCCATTTATTTTTATAAAAAATAGTTTTTTATAAAAATAAATGGCTTTAAAGGCAACATATTTGGTTTTTAGGAAATAACAGAATACATTATATATTATATATTTTTGTAAAAAAGAAGCTATCTCACTAAGAATTCTAAATAGAAGGCATATATTTTAGATTAAATTATTAATAATGCTATAAAATATTCAAAAAAATTTGGTAAAGTTGAATTTGATTCGAAAGAATTAGAAAGTGAATAGGTTAGAGTTTTTGACAAAGAATTTATGGTAATAAATGAAAGAAATCAATTATAGAGGCCAACAGGAATAGGAAAATATGATTAGAAATACTATAAATAATAGGGTTGTTATATAATAATTTAGAATTATTATATAACAGCCCTTTTTTGTAAAAAATGTATCAAACTAGCACTGTCTTACAGCAAACAGTTTTTTTATTACTTGCAAAGACGAATCAGCTACAGGACATTTATCCCCATTAATCATTTCCACATACTTATATTTTATATTTAACAATTTTATATATTGACAATTAACTATAAATGATCTATGTATACGAAATAGACGAGGATCTAAATCTATGATATTTTTTAAACTATCATAAACTTCTATTTCATAATCTACAGTTACAATTTTTATCTTATGAGATTGGCTACTTGTCTCAAAATATATTATTTTATCAAATGAAATTCTCCAAAGTTCATGTTCTTTATAAATAGTAAAAAAGTTTTCTTCATAATCTATTTTTTTCGTATATCTATTGTGAACAATTTTAATACAAGTTCTTACTCTTTCCTCAAGAGTATCCATGTTATGTTTTGATATAAAATCCATAGGTGCAAGTTTGTAGGCAAAAATGCTACTACCCATTTCTATATAACTTGAAAGAAATACAATAGGACTTACATAATCTGAATTTCTAATTTGTTGTGCTAACCATAATCCATCGCACAGATTCTTATTTAAATTATAAACAAAATTAATACCTATAAAAAATATTCTTATTTTATTTTCTTTTTTAATATCTCTTAAGAATAGTTCTGCATTTCTATATAGCTTCACTATGTCACAGTCAAAGCTCTCTTTAATCAAGATATTATCTACTACTTCTTTTAAATTCATTCCAAAGTTAACATCATTATCAAACAATAATATTTCCATATCTATCCCCCTATATATAAAAACTATACTATTATATAATAAATCATTTTTAACACTACATCAATAAAATGATTTATTATTTTAGTATATTTAATAAGATTTTTTTAATATATTCCCTAATTTTATTTTATATAAACAGTTATTATAAAAAATTACTTTACTTTTTTATGTAAAAAATATTCATTTCTACAACAGTAATCCAAGAATATGTATCAAGATTAGCAGGTAGTATAGATTACTTTATATATACCTAGTATAAATTAATTATTTTTTCACAATATATATTCACATATATTGTGAAATATATTGATTATCTTTTTATTAAGTGATATTATATAGTTAGAAAGGGGTATGACCTATATGAAACTTTCAAATGTTACAGAATTTGGTATATTCTTAAGAAAATTAAGACATGACAATAATGAACTTCTTGAAGATATGTCAAAGAAATTGAATGTTGCTACATCCTATTTGTCTATGGTAGAGACAGGAAAAAGAAATATTCCAAAGAAATGGCAAAATATAATTGTAGAAAAGTACAATTTATCAAATGATGAAATGGAAAATTTAAAAATAGCTATACTTCATTCAAAAAAAGAAATTAAAATAGATACTACTGATTTAGAAAAAGATGAAAAAGAATTGCTTTTTTATTTTGTAAAGCGTTTTAAAAATTTAGACAAGCAAGATAAAGAGGAAATTAAGTTTATTCTTAAAAAACAGATTCAAAAGAATTGAATGATTTCTCTACTCGGAATGACTAAATAACATAGTTACAAAAACTGATAATATTAAATATTAATATAAAAATAATTGCAAAAAATTAAAATATAAAATATAATATAATAAAACAAATAAAAAAAGCCTACGAATCACAGGATTGATAAGGAACGCCAATTCACTTACCAATCTGACAATTAATAAAACTTTCAGACCACTATTAATTATCATGTGCCATTGTAGACTCTTATTTACTTCATAATTTATGATTATAATATCATATTTTATGATTACTTGCAATACTTTTAATGCTTATTTTGGATTAAATCTGATGGAAGTTACTGTAAATGTGATGTCTCAAAGCCTTGATATTATTAATATTAAGGCTTTTTTATATGTTTTAAACACATATAGGAGGAATTCATTATGGATAGCCAGTTTACAGTAATTCAAAACTTAAAACCTATCACACGTATATCTAAATCCAAGCTAAAAAATATGCTGGATATCTTTAAAACATCTACAAGAAAAATAGAAAAAATAGATAACTCTGCTTGTAATTCATGCGAGATTAAGAATAAATACTCTTTACATAAAAATGGATTAGATGCATTTTGCTCAAACTGCACTAAAATTAAAACTTTTACAGAGTTTTCTTATGTAATAGAAAAAGAAACTGCTAAAGGTACTATTGAAATTATAACAAATAAAAATAAATCAATACATCTAAGTAAGGCAGCTATAAAACAATTTATAGCATATCACTTTATACCTTGTAATAAAAATCTAGTAAGAAAATCAGTTTCTTTTAGAAACATCGCTGATATATGCAATGTTTCTGTTGTAACAGCAAGATATAATCATTCTGTTCTAGTTGAGACTGGGTTAGTTTACTCAACTGAAACCAAAAGAGGTAAATTTGATATAGTTATAGATGGTGAGTATAAAAATCATTTAAAAAAGTCTGATGGTGGACAAGGTTATATAACTATGTCTTTAGATACATTAAAACATTTACTTAAATTTGATAATGTTAATGAGTTAAAATTAGAAATAAAAAAATTGCTTTGGGCTGATGCTAATACAAGCAAAGGTAAAAAAGTTAAATTTAATAAAGAAAATCTTATATCTGTTCTTCCAAGCTATTTACGAAAATCAAGTAAGCGTTTAGAAGCCTTTTTGAAAGGTTCTAAGACTTTATTTGATATAAGTAACAATAGAATAGATACAAGTCGTTATGAAACAAAGGAAAAGGTTAGAAATAGATATATTAATTTTATTAAAGAAAAGATAGAAAAATTCTTTAACAATACTGGTTGCTCTTTAAGTGCTAATTATAGCAAAGTGCTTGAACAAGTTAATTTAGATAAACATGAATTATATAAAGAAGATTTGAATAGACAACTTGAACTAGAGAAAGAACTTATTATAAATGATTTAGTTAGTTTATCTATACAGTATAGTATTAATAGAGTCTTAAAAACTCTAAATTACCTTTTTAATGAATATACAATTGATGAAAATGATATAAATTACAGTGAAATAAAAAATCCAGGTGCGTTTATAAGAACTATAATTGTTAAAAATATAAATAAAAATGGAAGTTTAAAAATAGTAATATAATATTAGTAATATAAAAATCTAATATAAGGAGTAGTTCAAAAAATTTAATTTTGGCTACTCCTATTAGTGTTTATATTAAATTTTTCTTTCAAAGAAATAGAACTATTTAGAATGTAAAATGTCTTATTAGTTCTATTTTTTATGCTTTTTTAGGTCAAAAATTATTCACAATAGAAAGTTTTTTATTAATATTTATAAATTAATTATTAAGTAAATAAAAATAATTATCTATAAAAAAAAGATACTTATATTCAAATTTTATAAATTTAAAAATTATATTTTTTAAAAGCATTGAAATTACTCTATTTCTCTTAGTTTAACTTTTTGCTAATTACTGTATTAATTATTGTTATAATTTTTGTATTTATTTCTGTATATATATATGATACTATTTATATATTTATTTATACTTATTAAAAAATAGCACTAATTAAAGTACTATTTTTTACTTTCTTTTTTGTATAAAATTTTTTACTATAGGACCAAAAAAACTATCTCAAAAGTATTATAAATGCTTACTCTATATATAATTTATAAAAAACTTTTAAATAGAGATATTACAGTTCTCTTCTTTCTCAATAAAATAAGACGCAACAACACATGGGTCTAATGATAATTTTTCTGCTACTTCTATAATTTCACTAATTGTTGGGTTACTTAATTTATCAAGTTCATCTAAAAAATCTTTATTCATAATATACCTCCTGTCTTATTTTGATTCAATTTCTTTTTCAATAAAATATTCTGCCAACTCACATGGATCAATAGAAAGGGCTTCTGAGAGTGATATAATTTGCTTTACTGTTGGACTATGTACAAAATATTCTTTCTCTAGGTCAGAAATATAACTTTGACTTATGTTAGCCAATTTGCTCAACTGATTTTGAGTTAGTTTTTTTGATTTACGATTAGATTTTAACACATTTTTCATATTGTTATGCTGAAAAAACATATTTAAGTTTGTATACATACATATTTATTTAATTATAGACTAATGTTTTGTTCAGCAATTAATCACCCCCCCTCTTACATTATATGTCGAAAAAAAGAAAAATAAATAATTTTTTCAATAATATATATTTAGAAAATACTGGAAAATATTAAAAATATCATAATTCTATAAATTTAAAATGGAAATATAGTGTATTAATGTAGAATGATTTATATTTTATAAGATATATAAGAAAATATGTAAAATAATAACTGAAATATGGGTCGTACCAATATTTTTGAGGTCATTTTTTGTGCTAAAATGTAAATAAGTTAAAAGATTAATTTATATAGATTGTTTTTAGGGGGAAATGATATGATAGAAAAAGAACTTGAAGAAAAAATGAAAAAAGAAATGATTCATATTATAAAAATTATCCGTAATGACAGAGTTCTTGAATTCACTTATCAATATTTAAAACAAATAGAAAAAAAAATAGCCCATTAACAGGGTTATTTTTTTATGATACCTTTAATAAGTTTTTCTATTATTTCCAAATACTCATTATCTAATTCTGGTAATAATTCAATAATATTTCTCATTTTAGATTTGTTATCAAGAGCTATATCTGAAAAAACATCTGGTAATATTTGTAGTAATAACTTTTCTTCTGATTCACTTAAATAATCTCTATCTTTGTTTCCAACTCCATAAAGAAGCCAGTCTTTATTTATATTAAATTTAGAACAAAAGTGGTTAACATATAATTTACTAGCCTCCATACGACCGTTTTCAATGTTTGCAACTACATTTCTAGTGACACCTAATATTTCTCCAAGTTGCTCTTGAGTGAGATTTTTTTCTTTTCTTATTTCAATAAATCTTGTCTTTGTGTCTTTATCTATTTCGCACATCAAATCACCTCTTTTCACCTCTTTTAGATTATTATACCATTGAATTATGTGTTAAGCTACACATCTATTTTGATAAAAGTGTATATTATTACATTTGCTATTGAAAAAAATAATAAGCGATGATATAATGTGTATAAATACACCAATATAGCTATAAAAATGTATATATACACAAAGAGGTGGTTTAATGAAAGATAGAGAGAATTTAATAGCAAGTATAAGAAGTCATTTATATAAAGTCAAAGATGTGAATGATTTAGATAATATAGAAAAATTAGCATATTGGTTTCATGCATTACAAAATTCATCTGCTAATAATAATAAAAAATCTAATGAACAAGAAGATGTAGATGTAAATAATTTATAGCTTAATTTGTGACACAATAAAAAATATTGTGTTAATTTTTAAAATACATTGTTTATTTTGAATAAAAACAACAAAGAGGGTGATTTTTAATTTGAAAAAAAATAAATTATCTGAATTAAGAGAAAAGAGTGGTCTTACAAAAACTGATGTGGCTATATTTCTAAACATGACAACATCAGGAGTTACAGGCATTGAGAGGTCTACAAAAATAAGTTTAGATAAAGCTATAAAATTATCTAAACTATATAGTGTTTCTATCTATGACATTCTTAATGCTAGTAGAGAATTCATGGAAGCATAAAAATTGAATATAAGGGCAAAGCTAGAGAAATTTAGTGACGCAAAACTATAGGGACTAAGGCTAATTAGCTAAGTCAGCCAGTTACCGAAAAGAGACTATCTTTTTGTATTTTAGTATAAAAGATGCTCAAGGTATCTTTTTTTTAGTTTGTAATTGAATTGGCAAAAATATGTTAACAAACTAAAAATGTCCCAAAATGTCCGAAATGTCCGAAATGTAATAAATGTAATAAAAATCAAATAACTCTATATTTATGTCTTTTTTTAAGGAGGAAACAAGTGAGGGAACTGAAAGAAAATAAAATAAAAGATTTGTATTTAAAAGGATATAGGGCAAAAGAAATAGCTACTACATTAGAAATAGGTTATGAGAGTGTGAGAAAGTATATAGTTAGAAATTGTAAGGATTTAAAAGAAATACATAAGAAGAACAACAATTCTATTATAGAAGAAATAAGAAAATTGTATTCAAAAGGATACAATGCAAAAGAAATAGCACATGTTTTACACAAGAATATAGATATGATTGAAAAAAATATAATTAGAAACTGTGGAGATTTAAAAAAGATACATAAAAAGAACAATGAAAAAGTAGTAGACATAGAAGAAGTAAGAAAATTGTATTCAAAAGGATACAATGCAAAAGAAATAGCACATGTTTTACACAAGAATATAGATATGATTGAAAAAAATATAATTAGAAACTGTG